>CBFHRN010000076.1:0-8885 GCA_965658275.1 Croceimicrobium sp. | reverse complement strand
AGCCTCACTCAGCCAATGTTTGATGCGATCCTTGAGTCCGCTTGTATCCTCTACTAAATAGCGTAAAGCCTTGCGTAAGGCGCTAATTCCATCCCGTCTAAGAGGTTCAGAATTTGCCTTTAGTTCGTTAATCATAGCCTCTATCGCACTTGGATTGGAAGCGGCAGATTGCGCTTCTCCAAGTAGGCCAAGGGCATCTTGAATTTCGGCTTTAATGGGAGTAATAAACTCTTTCCAAGCTTCAGCCTTAGCTTCGCGCGCTGCTTTTTTGGCCGTCTTTTCTAATTCATCCAATTCCTCTTCGCTCGCAATGGCGGAGGTGAGCATAAACTCGCGCATCTTTTTGATGCAATCGAATTCTCGTTCCCAGTTTAAACGCTGTTCGTTTTTATAGCGTTCATGCGAGCCTGAGGTAGAGTGGCCCTGTGGCTGAGTAACTTCACTAACATGGACCAAAACTGGGATATGCTTTTTGCGTGCTATTTTTTCGGCTTTTTCGTAAGTCTCTATTAAAGCTGAATAATCCCATGCCTTGACCCGAAGAATTTCGTAGCCATTACTATCGCCATCGCGTTGGAAACCTTTGAGGATCTCCGAAATATTTTCTTTGGTAGTTTGATGTTTGGCGTGTACAGATATGCCGTAGTCATCATCCCAAACTGAGATTACCATGGGAATTTGCAAAACTCCGGCGGCATTAATTGCTTCAAAGAAGGGCCCTTCGGAGGTAGAAGCGTTACCAATGGTTCCCCAGGCAATCTCATCACCATTTTTGGAGAACTGTTTCCAGTCCTTTAATCCTTTGTTATTGCGGTAGTGCTTTGAAGCTTCCGCTAAACCAACCAAACGAGGCATCTGTCCGGCTGTGGGTGAAATATCGGCTGAACTGTTCTTCTGAGCGCTTAATTCTTTCCAGTTTCCATGGGCATCTAAACTTTGAGTGGCAAAGTGTCCGTTCATTTGACGGCCAGCCGAGGCGGGCTCATGCTCATGATTGGTATCGGCATATAAACTGGCAAAAAATTCTTTGGTGCTTAAAGCGCCAATCGCCATCATAAAGGTTTGATCGCGGTAATAGCCCGAGCGGAAATCGCCATCTTTAAAGACTTTAGCCCATGCGATTTGGGGTAATTCTTTACCATCGCCAAAAATTCCAAATTTGGCTTTTCCCGTAAGAACTTCACGACGTCCAATTAAGCTTGCTTCTCGACTTTCTATCGCCAGACGGTAATCATTAAGCACATTGCTTTTGAACTCCTCAAATGACATGTTATTTTTAGCGCTATCTACCTTAGATTCACTCATGGACTAGATTCTTTTTTGAGAGGTGCAAAGGTAAGGAAAAAGCGGGGATACTCACTGCGTTCGTAGCGGGGGTTCGGGCTGTTGCCCGAGCGAGGTTTTGCCTTCGGCAAGCGGGGTTTTGCTGACGCAAGCAGGGTTTTGCTGACGCAAGCGGGGTTACTTACTGCGTTCGTAGCGAGGTTGCTCGCAAGCTCGCAGCCGGGAAGCGCAGAAGCGCAGAAGCGCAGAAGTCCAGGAGTAGGGCAAAATCATTATTCTAAAGGGAAGGGCATCTAAACTCTAGACTCTAGACTCTAAACTCTAAACTCTAGACTCTAAACTCTAAACTCTAGACTCTAGACTCTAGACTCTAGACTCTAGACTCTAGACTCTAGACTATTTGCTAGCCCTTAAAGCATAAACCATCGGGATTTTATCACCAAAGTTTTTGATTCGCCACTGCTTAGGCCCAACTTGCTCGGTATGGTTAAAGCAATTATAGGGGCTGTAATCAAACTCTTGGAAGCTCTGAAGGCTTAGGCCTTGTTTTAATAAAGCGCTAAGTACTTCGTCTAGAGGATGGTTCCAAGAAACATATTCTTGCTGTAAATCGGCTTCCCGATCGGCATAGGTGCCTTCTTCGGTTTCAGCGATAATACCGCGATTAAAATAGGGATATTTGATATGCGTAAAATCGTCATCGAACATCCAAACCACCGGATGAAATTCAACAAAGACAAATTTTCCTCTGGGTTTCAAGAAATGATTTATTACGGCGGCCCAGGGGTCGAGATCGGGCAGCCAGCCAATGGTGCCATAGGAGGTGAATACAATATCAAAATCCTCTTTTAAATGATTCGGCAAGTCGTAAATATCACAGGCTATGAAACTAGCATCTAAGCCTAATTCTTGATTGAGCCTTTGTGCCGTTTTGATGGCTTTATCGCTTAAATCAACACCCGTCACCTTTGCGCCCATGCGGGCAAGGCTAAGGCTATCTTGACCAAAATGGCATTGCAAATGCAAAATCTTTAAGCCTTTTACATCCGATAGCAAGTCCAATTCAATGGAGTTGAGGCTCGATTCGCCATCCATAAAGGCTTGCTGATTGTAGAATTCCGAAGCCAGATGACTATCCACCTTATTGTTCCAAAGTTTCCGATTAATTTCTTTGTAGTCCAATCTTGTTAAATTAGGAGTGGGTCTAAGGTAACTATTCAATAATTCCTAGTTTAGAGGCAAATAAAAATTATGCTATTTCGAAAGGTTTTCTTCTGCCTGGTCTTCAGTCTAGGGCTTGTAGGTCTGGCCCATGCCCAATCTCGCGAAGCGGGCATTCGCTTTAGTGGCTTATCTAATTTTGATTTTATGTATAAGCATCCATCGAAAGCTGGAAATTTTCATCGTTGGCGCTTAGCATCAGTTAATGCTTCTGCATTGAGTCGAACCAATAGCACCGAACTAAACTTTGGTTTAGGCCTTGCCTATGGCTATGAAAAAAGAAAATATCTCGCCGACCATACCTATTTTATCCATGGCTGGGAGCCTGCTATTTTTGGAGACTTTAGATCCAACGGACAATTTGTATCTTTTCAATTGGCCTACGTTTTAGGGCTTCAATATAATTTTCACCAGCGTTTTTACATCAATCTTGAACTAGCTCCAAGTATCGGTATAAATGGTAACTTCTTAGCGGGCAATGACCCTGTTTATATCGCTGGATTAAACCTAGATTCGCGCTTTGTGTCTTTGAGTTTGATTCATCAGTTTTAATGAAGGGAAGAGGAGTAGGGGCCATGATCATTAAAATCCTTTTAGGTTTATTCGGCGTCTTTGTTTTAGCTACTTTGTTATTTTTAGGCTTTGCCCCCCAAATAGGAAAGGCACCGGAAGGGGCGGACCTCGAACGCATCTCTAAGTCGGAACATCATAATGGAGAAAAGTTCCTTAATGAAATTCCTACTCAAGAGGGATCCCTTGGTACGATTTGGAAGAACCGAGACCAGTTTTTTGGAAACGAGAATACCCAGCCGAATTTTGTCTTACCCACGCGCTTCGGTCCACCTGAACTGCCCATTGATAGTATGGCAGCCGTGACCTGGTATGGTCATTCTGCTTTTTTAATTGAAATGCAAGGACTACGGATTCTCATCGATCCTATGCTTGGGGAATATGCCGCACCTATTAGCTTTGGTTCTAGGCGCTTCCCTTATGAGCAGCCGATTCCTATCGCAGAATTGAAAGACATTGATATTCTAGTTCTTTCGCATGATCATTATGATCATTTGGATTACCCCAGTATTTTGGCCCTTAAAGAACATATTAATCATTATCTAACCCCACTAGGGTTGGGCTCGCACCTAAAACACTGGGGAGTTGAGGCCGACCGAATTACCGAATTAGATTGGTGGGAATCCATCATTTTAGATGGTCTTCAATTTACAGCGACTCCAGCGCGCCATTTCTCGGGCCGTGGTTTGTGGAATCGCAATAGCTCGCAATGGGCCTCTTGGGTACTTTCGGGTAAGCATCAAAAGATTTATTTCTCTGGGGACGGGGGTTATGGTAAACATTTCCAGGAAATTGGAGCGAAGTACGGACCATTTGATTTAGCCCTCTTGGAATGTGGTCAATACAATAAGGCCTGGTCGCAGATACACATGATGCCCGAAGAAAGTGTAATGGCCGGAATAGATCTAAAGGCAGATTTGATTATGCCTATTCATTGGGGGGCTTTCCAATTAGCCGTGCATGAATGGACAGAGCCGATTAAGCGGTTTAAAGCCGCCGCTCTGGAAAAAGAGATCAGCATGATTCATCCTTATATAGGGGATCGATTTGTAGTAGGACGCGACCTGCCTCTAGAAGAATGGTGGCATTAGGAGAATAAGAATGGAACTATTAAGCGTCGTATATGGCTTGGTGGCCCTTTTTATCGCTTGGATTTGGATCCATTACTTTAGGATGATTGACCTATTTGAAAGGGAAAAGCTAGGACCAATGCTCTTGAGCTTTCTTTTAGGTGCGGCATCCGTTCTACTTATTTTTTGGGCCGAATCAAGTCTTTTCGCAGCAACTACTTTCGACTTCAATGGGCAATGGTTCAATGATTTAAGCTTTATTTTCTTGCGTATTGCTGGACCGGAAGAATTCGCTAAAATTTTGGCCTTTGGCTTAAGTTATCTGCTCTTGCGCAAGCATTTTAATGAGCCGCTTGATTATTTAATTTATTGCTCCTTAGCGGCTTTAGGCTTTTCTGCCTTAGAGAACTTTCTCTACTTCCGAAATCATGGTGCAGGTTTATTTGTAGGGAGAGGAATACTATCGACGGTTGGGCATATGTTTGATACGGCTCTCTTTGCCTATGGTGTTATCCTGTACCGTTTTCGTTACCAAAAGCGAAGGTTTTGGTTAGTACCTCTCTTTTTTATTTTGGGAGTAAGCGCGCATACCTTTTACAACTTTTGGCTGCTGTTCCCTGCGTTTCGCCCTTATGGTTACTGGATAACGGTGCTCTTCTTTTTATTTTCAATTTCCGTTTATGCGGTTATTTTGAACAATGCCCTAAATCAATCTAGTTTTTTCGATTACCGCAAAGCCATTCACAGTACACGAGTTTCAGGTTATTTATTGTCGTATTACGGTTTCCTTTTTTTGGTGCAACTTGCTTTTGTGAGTTGGGAGCGCGACTTCTTTTCGGCGATTGTGAGTTTCCAAGCCGAATTTTATTTGGTGGGATTTGTTACCCTCACGAGTACCATTCGTTTAAGCCATATGCAGCTGATTGATAAGCTTTGGTTTCCCATTCGTTTCGAACTGCCATTTTATGTGGAGCCCAAGGGTAAAAGTATGTGGGGCTCTGTTCGTATTAGAGGCTATGGCTACAACGCTTCGTATTTACAAGCTCATTTTCAAGAAGACATTTTATTAAGACCGATGAATCGTTCCAAAGGACCCATTCATTGGGTGGCCGTGGCAAAAATGGAAGAGATATTGTTCTTCCGAAATAATCGTAGAGCCTTTAAAACCAAAGTTTGGGATGCGGAGGAAGAGAACTTTGATTATTATTTATTGGTGCCCAAGCTGAAAGGGAAGAATTTTAATGAGGAGCGTCGTCCTATCGTGGGTCTTATACCTTGGCAGGATAAATTCAGCAATCTCGCTGAGCATGCTGAGATCGACTTGAACCACATAAAAGTTGAAGAATGGCTACTGGTTTATTCTGCCGATTGGGCCTCTTGAAGCAAGCTTTTGGCGTGATGCATGGCGAAAAATACTTCTCGCGCAATTTGACGACAACGCTCGTCATAGGTTTGGTTTTCCAGAAAAGTGCCATCTGATACTTTAGGATCCACGTAAGGAATGGCCAAACGTGCTGCCGCACCATCAACAAAAGGACAGGCTTCATCGGCGTCGGAGCAGACCATTACGGCGATAAAGTCTTTTTGTGGGTTAAAGTTATCGCTGAATTTTTTGCTAAAACAGCGTTGAGGAGCATGTTCAGCGGTAAAATAAACTCGGTAAGTTGGGTTTTGATCCCCTTTACTTTTTACGTTAAAACCGGCTCTTTGTAAAGCTTTAACTGCTCTAGGATTAAAGGCTGTCGCTTCCGTTCCACCAGAGTAGCTTTTAAAATCAGGGATCTGGTAATAGTAGGCCGCAGTTGCTGCCCATACTTCGGCCAATTGGCTACGGCGACTATTGTGGGTGCAAATGAAGGTGACGATCCTTGATTCGGTTTCCGCAATTAGGTCACCTAGTTCTTGGAGTTGTTTCTTTCGTTCTTCATCGATCAGTGAAAACTCGGATTCTAAACTATCCACATAGGGAGCTAACTTTTCAATTAACTGAACTGACTGGGATTCTTGGGCATTCATAGTAAGAGCAAAAATAGCGGTAGTGAATAGGCTGAAAATTGTCTTCATGCTAAGTTTTTGTTAATAAAAGCCTCTTCGGGCTCGGTTTATGATATTTCCTAAATCAAGATCAATAACAAAGCGCAAATTTGATAAATAATTAGCCTCGCTCAAAAAGTTTCGGTCTTGGTTTTGAATGGGTAAGTACAGCTCTAAGAAGTCGGTAAGAAAAGCCAAGCGCAGTCCATAGTCCCAATACATTTGTTCTTCGCTAAGTGCTACATCACCAAAAAGACCCAAGGGCCCGACGATCGGTAAGCTTAAATTGGAGCTTAAAAGAAAACGATCGGCAAAGGCCCCTGTTTCGCTTTTAAAACCGCCATCGCTGGTCACAAATTGCCGGCTCCAAATTCCACTCTGATCACTGCGTCCAATTAAATAGTAATCGAAAAGGTAATCCTGAGTTCCTGAAAGACCTATGCTGTAAAAATTATCCTGAAGACCCTCATCGCGCAAGCGATTGTAAAGGAAAATCCCTGCGTAGTTTCGCCAAATGAGCCATTTTTTATTGGGGAGCATCCAACGTTGATCGAAATCCACAAAGAGCTTTCCAAATTGCTCGGCCGTTTCTATGTGAAATCTGAAAATGGTTGGGCGTAGGATATTGGTGTACTCCAAGCGGTAATTCGCATTTAATAAGCTAAAGCTAGCCCGACCAAAACTGCTCGGATTTCCATCAAAATTGGAAGGTAACTCGCGGTTTACCTGTACTCCCCTTAGGCGAATGCTTTGTATGTATGGGCTACGAGGGGAAGGTTTCCGAATCTTAAGGTTAATACTGGGGCTAATGCGGGAATAGGCTAGGTCTCGATCGTAATGGTAATAGCGCGTAAAAAGCCCAAAGCTGATTTGACGGAAGAAGTGATTTTTGGGGGTGGTGTAGTTGTAAATAAAGGATGCGGCCCCCGTAAGTTTGGAAGTTCCCGTGCTGAATTCTGGGATAAGCATATATTCCAAAGGCTTTTGAACGAGAACCGATTTATTGGATAGGTTGATCCCTAAGAGTAGTTTGTCGTAGGCATTGTAATAAACGCTGGGGACATAGAATATTTGTGACTTATCTGCAGCTTCAAAGCTATTGTACAATTGAAAGCTCCAAGGTTCCATCCGAGGGAAAAGCCAACGATTGTAAAAGGTGTTGTTTTTAAGTCGGTATTCGGGATTAACAACATGGTCGTTTAGCACCACTTTATCGTAATCTTCGTGGTAGAGTTGAACGCTGCGTTCACCTTCATGCCCTTGGTACCATTGGGATAGAACTTTCTTTCCCTCTTTGTAGCCCGTTAGGGAATAGGGTATAGCTAGGTCGCCACGGTTGTGCACGGTGGCCGTACTTACGGTTGGGCAGTAATCGTAGTTTGTAAGTTGATAGTCGTAAATCTCATTCGACATCCAAAGGGTATCGAAAAACCATCCTAGGGGTCGATTGGAATAAAACTGAAAACTCTGTTTTAAAGCTTTCTCACTTCCGATACTATCACCCTGACTCATAAATCGTTTCATGGATCGTCGGAAGTCTAAATCGCCCATAAAGGCTCTTAAATGCTCTAAATCCAGCTGAGTCTTGGCTTGAACTATAGCTTCATAGTTTAAACGGGAAAGGGAGTCTACGGGCTCCCCATGAGATTGATCTAATCCCTGCCGCTGCAAAAAGAGGTACAGAAATCGGTTTTGATAGCCGTAGTCAAATTCATCAAGTGCGAAGAACCAATCTACAACAGAATTGGAAAAGGGGATCCATCTTTTTTCGGGATAGCGTTTCGCGATAAATCGGTATTTGTAATAATAAGGGATACCGCGTGCAATATGGGCTTGACGGTAGCCATCTGCATAAAGCTGGTATCTAAAATAGGCCTCTGCCTGAGCATGGGCTAGGTCTATATGGCTTTGAAACCAATTGTCTTTAAGACTTAATGTTAAGAGCTGCGCGGATTGGTACTCACCTTGTTTTTCTTCCAAAACCAAAATTTTATCCCAATCTTGGAGCGGGGCATTTAGCTCCATTTGGAAAAAGGCCTCTGTGGATCGCAGTAGCTCCTGCATTTTAGCGGCATAGTGCTTGTCGGCAAAGGAGCTAATTAATTCCTTACCATTTTCTAAAGGATAGTGGTGCCATTGATAAGCCCAATGCATTTGTAGGCTTCGTGCTTCTCCTTCAAACTCATACCAGTCAAATGGATCGGCAACCGAAGGTCTTCGGACTTCGTTTAAATTGCTAACCGGCTTTAATCCCTGAAGGTTGCGAATTTTTAGTTGAAAATAATCCTTTGATTGGTTGAGGTCATAATTAAAAGTGCTGGGGTCTTTTTGCCAAATACCCTTATTATTAAAGGCTAGCCTTGGTAAAAGGTCAATGATATGTAAGTCATCGCCATGGCGACCATTCCCAGTAAATTCGGCGGAAGGTAATTGGAAGCGATAGCTCAATTCAATTTCCGAAGCGGCCTGCAGACTAAGGAACTCTCCATAATGGACCGGAGCTTCTTGCAGTTGACCATCCAGCCATAGGCTATCGATTTTAAAGTAGCCCAATTCACTTTCAGGGGCAAAGTGAAAGTCTACATCCTGATATTCGCGCAATTGATCATGCAAAAAGGAATAGGGGTCGCTGTAGGCTTTGATCCCGATTTGTAGGGGTATAGAGTCTGTGGAAGGATCATTTAAATGAATAGTAGTTCGGCCATA
>CBFHRN010000075.1:0-8926 GCA_965658275.1 Croceimicrobium sp. | reverse complement strand
CCTTCGTTGCCTCCTTGCTTCCTTGCAGCGAGCCTTCGAACTCTAGTCTGATTATTCCTCAAACCAGCCTTCTTCCAAGGCTTTTTCCAATTCTTGGGTGATGAACACATTGCCGAAAATGCCGATGCCAATGATTTTTTCCTCGCCTTCATGAGGTACCTTGGTAAGGGAAAAGAAAAGGTAATTGTCGGCGGTGACTTTATTTTCGATGGCCAGATCAATCAAGGCATTTCCGAAAATTTTGCCTAGGCCTAGTACGACTCTACCCAAACCATCTTCTTCCTCGGCTTCCTTAATTTCCATTTTTTCCGCAAAGAATTCTTTGAGCCTTTTCTCCAAAACTTCCTGATGACGCTCTTGAGGAGGGTTCGAAATAGTGGCAATGATTAAAATGAAACCAACTAGAAGTAGAGGCAGTGCTTTTCTCATGACATTAGTTTAGGGAGCCTTACATGAACGTCAAATGACTTTAATTCTTGCGGTAAGCTACCAATTTTTTTTACGAACGAAAAGCCTTTGGGATTGAGAAATGAAAAAAGCCCAGTCCGATATGCTTCCCCTCTATAGCCTACTCCTTCACCTACTTTCCTTCCTCTTTAATCGGACTGAGCTTTTTAACCTTAAAAACCTATCTATGGTCCAAATTTAGTTGGAGCCATCTTTGCCGAGACTGAATTTCGTTCATCGAAAGTATTTCTTCGATAAACTGTCGTTTTTCTTCGACGAACGGTTTTTGTGAAAAAAAGGAGAGGATGAAAGGGCTACCCGATTCTGAAACTGGGACTTGAATAATTTGCCTTGGCTTATTGATTCTTCCTCACATCTTCAGGTTGAGCCTCTCGAATCCGGAGAAGCCTTTTTTGTGGAGTCAAGTAGCCCCCATTTTTTAATTCTACTTCACTTGGAGCGCCTTTGGGATTATACCTTGCTCAGTCTGCATTTTGATGGCTCGGTGGGAGCCGTTTACCATGGTCCTCGGCAAGGACAGGGTCCTTATGTGGCAATCACTCAGGCGAAAGGCTTTTTGGTATTGCCCAAACAGGATTTGCCAAAGCTAAAGCAGTATAAGAGTTGGATCGCCCTAAAAGCGCAGTAGGGTGGAGTTGGGGCTGGCTCATTATCTAAGGCGATGGAAAGAATATGGCGGGGGTACCAAGGGGCATGCGATAGGGAGCAGGTAAAAGAGGCTTGGAGAGGGATGAATTTTTAGGAGGTATAGTTAGGTATGGCCTCTACGTTTGGTAGTAATTTCTAAAAGTTGTCTAGGCAATATTATTTGTGCTGGAGCGCTATATATAAAGCCCTGATGGTTTTAAGGGATTGCTCCGCTTTTTGGATTGGGAAAATTCAAAGCATTAATTTGACTTATCCCATGGAGCTTCATGAATTATTGAAGCAGAAGGGCCTTTCTAATTAACCCCAATAACTTAGCTATGACTTTAAAAGCCAAGATTTTGTTTTCAGCCTTCATTCTTTTAGGTCTAAATCTCCAAGCGCAGATGGAACTGGATTTCAAGTCCATTATGATGAACCGTGATTCGGTGACTATCAAGCTTGACTCAAGTGCCTTTGGCTATCTTATGCAATTCCCAGATCCCGAGGATATCGTGGTCTTTTATGATCGTGAGGAGGGTATTAATGATTTCGGTGTGGAGGTTATGGATGAGCTTATGGTTTGTTTTGCAGTAGCCTGGAAAGAGTATTTAGCGGAGTGTATCGAGTATCGGGATAGTTCGCAGGTGATTTTTAGGAGGAGGGATGTTTTCAGCTCAGCGGGACATGGTGATAACTGAGGCTGCATCTCGTACGTGCTCACTTAATTTGAAAAGATGATCGGGAGACCGCCCAAGGCATACTACTTGATGACCGCCTGTTGGTGCATGCTCCGCAGTTATCAGATCACCAGAGCTTGGCGGTATTAATTTATTAGTAACAAAGGCTTCCCAAATGAGCAGCCTAAGGCCCTAGGTTTCGGAAAGATCTTATTTGTCTAGGGCAAAGGCCACCTCTCCTCTTTTTAAGGATGCGGGGTCATTCGGGTCTTGTAGAGTAGAAAAATTCCCCTTACCCGCATTAAACCGCTAATAGTTACGCGGGCCCCTGCCGAAGAGCTAATAGCTCTTGCCCTTCTTTTTGCGTAAGGAGCCTATGTCGATGCAGAAATGAATACGATCATTCAAAAGCAGGAATTATTTGTTTTTTAGGGGCGCTAAGAGCAGATAAAAAATAAAAGCAAACCAGCTGATAAAGAGCATGGCCAATAGCCATCCCAGTTTTTCGGAGCCACTGGTTTTTGAAGAAAGTAAAATGATAAGGAAGGGTAGGACCCAGATAAACGCCCCGACGGCAATAAATCCGAGACCCAGGCCGAGCATAGGATCCATGGTTTAATTTTTTTGAATTGAGTTAAATATAAGCAAAAAAGGAAACTTTGGGATTTCGGTGAATTGTTTAAACCTACAAAATGGGCTGTTGCTGATTAATGTTCTTTATCTTTAGGTCTTATCAACCGGCGGGCGCATGAAATCAATATTAATGAAAATAGCACTGGTGTTATTTGTCGTTTCTAGCACCACATTATGGGGCCAAAATTTGTACCCGCTGCCCCATGCTTCCATCATCCATCATTCGGCCTATAGTTTGGAGTACAATGAGGAGCAAGAGCAGGCTCATTGGGTGTTTTATGAATTGACACGGGAGGAATTAAATGGGACCTATGGTCGAAGCGATAATTTTAAATCGGATCCATGGGTAAGTACTGGGTCGGCAGGACCTAAGGATTATACTTACAGTGGCTATGACCGTGGACATTTGGCGTCGGCGGCAGATATGGCTTTTTCTGAAACGGCGATGTCCGAAAGTTTCTACATGAGTAATATGTCGCCCCAGGACCCCAGTTTTAATCGAGGTATTTGGAAGCAGTTGGAAGAGCAAGTGCGGGCTTGGGCCTATGAGGATGGGAATCTTTATGTAGTTAGTGGTCCCTTGTTTTTAGAGGGCTCAGGAAGACTCTCGTCCGGAGTTGGGGTACCGAGCCATTTTTTTAAGCTTCTGTTGGATTGGGATGGCGATGAGTATAGAAGTATTGCTTTTTTGCTGCCCAATGCAAAGGGGCAAGGAAGTCTTGCTTCCTATGAAGTGACCATTGATCGATTGGAGGCCTTGAGTGGATTGGACTTTTTCCCTGGGGTTCCAGATGATGTGGAGGGAAAAATAGAAGCGGGGCGCTATGGTTTTTGGGATTACTCGCTGCGTTATCAGGCTCCGGAAAGGAAGGCGAAATCTCCAGCTAAACAGTGTCAAGGAACCACCCAGAAAGGTCTTCAATGTAAACGTAGAACCACCAATACCAATGGATATTGCTGGCAACATCAAAATCAGCCCAGTACGCCCAAAGTCCGCTCAACATCCAAGAGTACAGAGGCCGTTCAATGTTCGGCTCGAACACAGAAGGGGTCTCGTTGTCGCAGGCGTACCAAAAACAGTAATGGTAGGTGCTGGCAACACCAGTAATTAAAAATACACATTGGGCATGTCGTGTCCCATGTCGAAGCCTTTGGTTTTACAAAGCTTTCTGCGACTGTTGCACATATTAGTGCCTTCAAAACGCCAGGTTAGTCCAAACTCTAATGAACCAAAGGTTTTTTCCTCCCCAAGGGTAGAAACCGTCCATTCGTAGGAAATTCCAATGGTAACATCATCACCACGTATATCGGGGATATTAATGAGGACATGGGGAATTACGGCGTCAATATTCCGGTCTAGCATAACAAACTCCTGGCGTCTCATGCTTATCCCTATGGTAAGGTACTCATTCGCGTCCTTATAAAGGGAAAGTGTGTGAGACTGCAAGCCCTGTTGATAGTCGGCTAAAGCTGCAATTGTCCAATACCGCAAATCTCTCGTTCGGCCCTTGCGTGCATTTCCCAAGTAATAAAAAGTGAAAAAGGAGTAGCGAGGCTCCAATGGAATTTGTGACTCTAAAAAGGTTTGAACCGGTCGATTCAGATGAAAAGCAGCTGCACCCAAGGACAGGAATTGCGGTCGTTTTCCTGAGCCAAATTCCAAAGAAGCTCGAATACCAGCTCCGGCATCTAAAAACAGATTGGAACTGGCCTGTTGTTGCCCCACATTGGAGGGTCCTTGAATGCCATCTAAAAATGGTGAGTATTGATCTGAGAAAGTAAGCCGATCCCAGTTTAAATATTTCTGGCCAATGCCTGCCTGTAATCCGCCAGATATTAAGCCTTTATTCATTCGTGCGCGTGAGCCCCATTTGAATTTGAAAGGAAAGTTGGCTGAGGTTTGTACGGCAGCATTTAGCGTGTGTAAAAAGCCTTCGCCCTCTACGTGGTGGTAGAGAATCCCTCCAATACCTAATCGGGTTTCTTCCTCACAGCTGATGTTGAAGCTTGCTGTAGTTGAGGTTAAAAGTCCAGGAATACGCAAGTACTGCGCTCGGGTGTTAATGCTTCCAGTTAGATCATTGGTAAAGCCTGCAAAAGCGGGATTGAGATAGTTTTGGTTTAGGTAATATTGGGCAAATACAGGATCTTGAGCACTCAATTTGAAGCTCATGAAAAACAGCAAAGCTGCACCCGATATTTTAGCGAATAAGCGTAACACTACCTACATTTTTTTTGGTTCCATTCCTATACTCTTTTCCAAACCAGACGGTACCATCGCTGAAAACCGCATTAATCCTCCAGGTATAAGAACCCATAGGTAAGGGTGTTCCATTGATGTAATGCGTGCCATCCCAAGCTTCAACAGGCTTACCTTCTTCATCAAGGACATTGGTTTCAAAAACGATATTGCCCCACTTATCGTAAATACGCAAAGTGTATTCGCGCAGAGAATGTCCTTTGGGCAGGAATACATTGGCGTCTGAGCCTACGTCCAACTCGGGTGTTAAGGCATTGGGTACATTGAGTTGCAAAGATCGTAATCTATAATCTATACAAAGCGAATCGGCACATCCGTAAGTGCTCTCCAAGCGCAAGCAGATTTCTAGGTCTACATCTCCTCGCGTTAAATCGAACCGATAACGGTGACGTGGTGCTACTTCATTGGAAGTGCTGCCATCACCTAAGTCCCAGAGGTATTGGGTGCTGCTATCTGTATTCAATGAGTTGTTGATGAGCTGAATCTCACTGGCATTTAAGGCAACAATTTGGAAGTCAGCAATGGGTCGTGGGTAAACCTCGATGACTGGCCCCAATACGGTATCACTACATCCTGCGTCGGTGGTAATGATCAAACGGGTTTGGAAGCTACCGCCACTAAGATATACGTGGTTTGGATTGATCTGGGTACTGCTATTGCCATCTCCAAAATCCCAGAACCACTGATTAATCCCTCCGGGTCCGTTGAAATTGTAGGTGCTGGTGTCGGTGAATTTTACGGGTAAAGGTTCACATCCCGCTAAGGTGTCAGTGATAAAGCCTGCATTGGGCACTGGACTTACCTGAATAGTTTTAATAATGGTGTCTGCACAGCCAAAGGAATTGGTGGAGAACAGTGCTACCTCATATACCCCGTAGGCCGTATAGGTGAACTGCGGGTTAACGAGGGTGGAGGTAAACTGACCTGGGTTATTTCCATAATCAAAATCCCAAAGGAAGCCTTGGGCGTTCTGACTCTGATTAATGAAATCAATCACCTGAGGTACGGAGCAGGAATCGGGGCTAAGGCGGTTGTAGCTGAAAGCTGCGGTAGGTTCGGGGAAGACGTTGACGTTGTAGAAGGCCGAATCGGTACATCCATTCGAACTGGTTTTTATCAATGACACGCGGTAAAGCCCCGGTGCAGCATAGCTATGCAGTGGGTTGATACTGGTTGAGGTATTGCCGTCGCCGAAGTCCCAGAGGGTGCTGATAATGCTTCCGCTTGATAAAGTGGTACTATCGGAGAAGAGTATGGGCTGTTCGTTAAAACAGGCATTGGAATAGCCAAAGTCCACATCGGGTTTATCGTAAATAGTGAGGGTATGGAAAATGCTGTCTTTACAACCATTGGCCGAGCTAATGAGCAGCTTCACTTGGAAAACACCTGCGGTGTCGTAAACATGCGAAGGGCTGGTAAGGTAGGAGCTGTCGCCATCGCCAAAGTCCCAGACGTAGGAGCTGATAGCGGCGCCATTGGCTAAACTTTGGTCGTTAAAGAATACCGTATCACCCTCACATAGGAAGTTGTTGTGATTGAAGGCTGCTTGGGGGGCTGGGAATACAGTAATCACTTGGTAGGCGGTGTCGTAACTACAGCCGTCATCCACAAATTGGGCGACCACATAGGTACCCGCTTGTGTGAAAGTATGGGTAAAGTTGGTGCCTAGGGCTACGGGTTGGTTGCAGCTTTGGTTTAGCGTATCGTAGTCAAAGCACCAAGAAACGTTGGTTCCACCAAAAGAGAAGTCTTGGAAGTTCACATCTAAATCCTCGCAGCCGTTTATTGGGTTGGCGGTAAAGAAGGCTTGCACCGCATTAGGATGCACTAAGATGTCGATGGTTACGGTGCTGTCGCCACAATCATTTACCGCGGTAAGGCTTACGGTATAGGTGGTGTCGTAATTTAGAGTATTAATAAAGGTGTGGTTCTGCTGACCCCAAACGTAAACGGTATCGCCATTGCTGTTTACAAAGAAGTTTTGTTGTAAGGTGTCGATCCTACCGTCTCCGTAATTGAGAATAAGGTAATCGGGTTCCCCTTTAACCAAGCCGTCTAATTGGAAGGTTACAGGGAAAGGAGTACAGCCCTCGGTGCTCGAAGGTAACATCGCTGCAACGGGAAGGGGCTTGAGGCGAATGCTTTTGGTAAGTGTATCCGATCCACAGCAATTGCCGCTGGCCAATTCAAAGTAATAGGTGGTGTCGGCTCGGTAGCTAGGAAGCAGGGTGATTGGAGTGCTTAAGAATTGAGAGGTGTCACTCAACATTATTTGTCGATTGCCCAAGCTGTCTAGGGTATATACCGTCCACTGACTAAAATCGATCCGCCCTGTGCTGTTATTTTGCAAATTCACGGTTAGGGGACCGCAATCGGCTGTGGTATCAAAGGCAAAGTCGATGCTTGGTAGGTCGATTACGTTAAAGGTAAGGGTGATACTGTCGGTACAGCCGTAGGTGGTCTGAACGTATAGGGTAACAGTAGTGGAGCCGGTATCACTGAAATTGTGGTTAGGGTTTTGGACATTGTAGTCGATGATGCCATCGCCGTCAACATCCCATGACCAGCTGTTGATCGGTGCTCCAAGTGAGTCTACAAAGGAGGAGTCTAGAAGACTTACTGATTGGCCTTTACAGATGTTTTGAGGTTCACAATTTCCACTTTTGGCAATTAAGGCAATGGGATTGGGGTAAACCAAAACTGAATCGGTAAAGGAATGGCTACAGCCACGGGAATCGCTTACAGTTAAGGTGACCGCTTGCCAACCGAAGCCGCTGTAGGTATGGGTGGGGAATTGATTGGTGTCGGTCGTTCCGTCGCCAAAGTCCCAGAGCCATGAAACGACCGTATCGATGCTGGTAGAAAGATCATTAAATAGTAGACTGTCTCCCTCACATACCGGATTTACACTAAAATTGGCTTCAGGTAGGGCATAGACCGTCGCGGTGTGTTCTACAGAGTCTCTACACCCTGTGCCTCCAGCAGTTACTATGAGCTTAATGGTGTAAACAGAGTCTATAAATCGGCCGGTATTGGCGAGGCTAATGTTGGGGTTCGCACTTGTGGAAACCAATTGATTGTCGACATACCATTCATAGGTAACCCCAGCAGAGGAACTGTCTACAATATTTAGGGAGTGGGGGCTACAGCCTGCTGGATTGAGTATGGTGAATTGAGGTACGGGGTTGGGTATGGTTTGGAAGCCTCTTTGGAGCGTATCATTTTTACAGCCGAATGGACTGACGGCGATAAGACGAAGGATAACACTGTCGGCCGGCAAATTAATGGTGTAATTAATGGTATTCGGATCACTACCTGAAGCCAAAAGCGTTCCGCTGAGATCAAGTATTTCCCAAACATAGGAGCTGTTGATGGCGGGGTAATCCACCCATTGCACGATGGAAGTATCGATTAGGAAAGGGGCACATTCTAAATAGGTTGTTGCGGTAAAGTCAGCAAAGGGATCGGCTCTCACAATCACGGAGTCTACTAGGGTATCACTACATCCAAAGGCATTGGTGGTAATGAGCTGCAGGTAATAGGTGCTGTCATTCAGGCCGGTATTGGTGTAGGTTACCGCCCCTGGTTGGAACCCACTGGAGCTAGTTCCATTACCAAAATCCCAGGTGTAAGTCAGGTTAATGCTGTCCATACCACTTTGTCCCGAACGAGATAGGTTGGTGAAGTTTACCGTAAGTGGTCCACAGCTGTCTTGCTGCGAGATGACGAAGTTGGCCTCAGGCTTGGGATAGAGAGTAAATAGCTGGGAAGTGGTGTCACTACAACCATTGGCATCGGTAATGCTTAATGCTATACGGTAAACAATGGAATCGCTTAAGGAAATCGGAATGGAAAAGCTGGGGCTATTGCTGTTTAATCCGGTTCCCGACACACTAGGGTTAATCGACCAGCTGTAACTGAGTCCGGGTCCGGTTGAGTTATCGCTGGGCTGTAAAACGAAAGGTCCGCAGGCATTGGTAGGAATGCTAAAGTTGGCGGTGGGTCGACTAAAGATGGTAATGTTTTGATCCAAAGTATCCGAACAACCATCTACGGAATAGACAATCAAAGAAACCGTGTAAGTAGAATCTACGCCCGACTGATTATCGGGGAAGAGGATACTGGTATTCGTAGCGGTATCGTTAAAGATCTGCACGGCCGAAGAAGACACGGTCCACCGCAGGGAGTCGAGGCTGTTGCCTTTGAAATTAGAAAGGCTTTGGAGACTTAAGGTATCATTGGCACAGGCATTGGCAGTAAG
>CBFHRN010000074.1:0-8989 GCA_965658275.1 Croceimicrobium sp. | reverse complement strand
TCTACAGGTATCAACAAGCCCCTGTTATTCAGGGTGGTGCGGAGCTGTTACTGGACTGGCATCCAGTTAAGAATTTGCATGTTTCCAATGCCGCAGAGCTACTCCTTAATCGAAACCTAAATACTAATTTACCACTTCCTTTTAGCCCGCCCTGGAACAATCGCCTCAGTGTAAACTTGGAGGCTAACATGTGGCAGCTGGGGGCGGACTGGCAATGGACCTTGGATCAAAATAAGGTCGACCGCAATGAAAGAAGTACACCGGGTTATCACCTTTTTGCTCTGAATTTCGCCTATACCAAGTCCTGGAAGCGTCACCAGCTGACCTTAAATGCAGCTGTTCAAAACCTATTTAATGTTTCCTACCTCCGACATTTGTCAAGATACCGCATTCTAAACCTTCCCGAACAGGGAAGGAATATTATTCTAGGGTTTTCTTACAACTTTTAATTGCAACATTGTTGTAATTGCAATATGTTTGCAAAAAATGTACTTAACTTGAAGAAGAACTTATATTTTCTTTTAGGATTAGCCATGCTTGCATCTTGTGGTGATGATGAACAGGTAGATAGCACAGCGCCACAAATCTTAGAAGCCTTAGTAAACTCAGAAGACCATGACATTGAGTTAAACGCTGGTGAAAAAGCAGCCTTACAGGTAGAGGTGAGTGATAATGACGAACTCTCGGAACTCAAAGTGGACATTCACGATTTGTTTGATGGTCACAGCCACGGAAAATCCACGACCACCTGGGAGATGACTAAGATTTACAGTCTAAGTGGCGCAACTAGCCTAGTTCAAGATAGCCTGGAAGTTCCTTCTCCAGTTATTGCCGGACCCTACCATTTTGTTTTTCGACTGGTAGACGCCTCTGGTAATGAGTCGGAGTTTAAAGAAGTCGAATTTGTAGTTCGCAATGGCGGAGAAGCGCAGTTTAATGTTACAAGTCCCGATTTTAGCACCGAGGTCCATGCGCCGAAAGGTCAAGCCTTTAATATGGAGGGGTCAATTACGGATGATCAGGATCTCGCCGAAATTTTAATTCGCATTTCTGAGGAGGAAGAGCACAGTCACAAGAAAAGCGGAGCCCCCATTTATGAGGAAGATATCGACCTTACGGGCACAAATGATACCAGCTTTGATTTGAGTACGCTCGATATTACCATTCCAACGACGGCGGAAACAGGTTATTATAAGTTATTAATAAGTGCCAAGGATAACGACGGTAATTATGGCGTCTACGAGGCCGAAATTCATGTGATGTAATGCCAGAACAGGCCCAACAGCTTTTGAAGGAACATGGACTAAGAAAGACCTTAGGCCGACAACAAGTTCTAATATTCTTTAGAGAAAGAGATACAGCGGTTTCTCATGGTGACTTGAGTAAGACTTTTCCATCCATGGATCGTGCGGCACTGTACCGCATATTGCAAGATTTTGAAGGGAAGGGAATCATCCACAAGGTTCCAGATGATGAGGTTTCCGTTAAATATGCGTACTGTGGCCATAGCTGCACGGCTAGTGCCCACCAAGATCAGCACTTGCACTTTAAATGTGATGATTGCCATCAAACCTATTGCCTTCCTGAACAGGAAACACCTCAAGTCCACTTGCCTAATGGCTTCGTAGCCCAAAGCATGGAGGTTCTTGTTTATGGCCTTTGTAAGGCTTGCGCCTGATGCATAGCTCGCTCTAACCTATACAAGAGGTTAAAGGCAGTAAACCCTGGCATCCATTGGGCGCCAGGGTTTTCTTTTTAAAACCTTTTAAAGCTCTAATCGCTTACTATCTTTGTGGACCTAAAATCAAAAAAGCCATGTACGGTAAATTACAAGAGAACTTACAAGCAGAGTTGCAACAGATTGAAGCAGATGGATTGTATAAGCGCGAGCGCATTATTATGGGTGAGCAAGGAGCTGAAATTACCGTACAAGGTGGCCAGAAGGTGCTTAACTTCTGCAGCAATAACTATCTAGGACTATCGTCTCATCCAAGAGTTATCGAAGCTGCGAAAAACGCCTTGGACACCCATGGATTTGGGATGTCATCGGTTCGCTTCATTTGTGGTACGCAGGATATTCACAAAGAATTGGAGCAAAAGATTGCAGATTTCTTAGGAACGGAAGACACCATTCTTTACGCTGCCGCTTTCGACGCTAATGGAGGTGTCTTCGAACCCCTATTAACCGCAGAGGATGCGATTATCTCTGATTCTTTAAACCATGCTTCTATTATCGATGGTGTTCGTTTGTGCAAGGCGCAGCGGTTCCGTTATGAGAATAATAATATGGAAGACTTGGAAGCCAAGTTAAAAGAAGCCTCCAATACAGCGCGCTTTAAGATTATCGTTACCGATGGCGTATTTAGCATGGATGGTTATGTTGCCCAGCTTGATAAAATCTGTGACTTAGCGGATAAATACGATGCTTTGGTTATGGTTGATGAATGCCATTCCACTGGTTTCATCGGCAAAACGGGTCGCGGAACCCACGAGCTGAATGATGTAATGGGTCGCGTTGACATTATCACGGGAACCCTTGGTAAGGCGCTGGGCGGAGCAATGGGTGGATTTACAACTGGCCGAAAAGAGATTATTGATATGCTTCGTCAGCGTTCAAGACCCTACTTATTCTCTAATTCGCTGGCCCCAGCCATTGTAGGGGCTTCTATCGCAGTTTTCGATTTATTGAGTGAAACCACAGAGCTCCGCGACAAGCTAGAGTGGAACGTAAACTACTTCAAGAAAAACATCCGAGAAGCGGGATTTGACATCAAGGATGGCGATTCAGCCATAGTGCCTATTATGCTTTACGATGCCGCCCTTTCTCAAGAGTTTGCTGATGCTTTATTGAAGGAGGGCATTTATGTGATAGGTTTCTTTTATCCAGTTGTCCCTAAAGGTCAAGCGCGCATTCGAGTACAACTTAGCGCCGCCCACGATCAGGACCATTTAGACCGTGCTATTGCGGCCTTCACAAAAGTGGGTAAGGAACTCGGTGTTATTTAATTAATTACCAAGTCTCTACAGCAATTTCCTCCTCGTTTAGGTAAATGAGGTACAATTGAGCGACGGGTTTTCCAGCGGCCTCCAATAGCATCTTGTATTCTTCGATTTGCTTTCTGTGTTCGGGGCGCGGAATACCGCTTTTATAATCGGCGATATACCATTGACCGTCTTTCTCCACAATACGGTCGGGTATTTTTTGTTTCCCATTTTCCAGCAAGAGACTCCGTTCATTGTAAACTCTAATACCTGTGCTAAAGAGGGGCTCAAGGTCTGGGATTCTTAGGAGCTGAGTCATTTGCTTTGAAAGTCTTTCAACCTCTTTACTTTCGAACCAAGCTTCTCTTTGAGCGCGCTGAATGACTTTGGAAAGATCTTGGGGGTATTGTAACTTGGATAGCAATTGGTGTATTTGCTTTCCCCACCGACTTTCCTCTCCATCGTGTCCTTGCCAGTTCAAGGGGGCGCTGCTTATGGCTTCAATTTTAGAATGCCAGTTTACAGCCTCAAAGCCCTCTTTGCGGTAGCTTGAACTATCATTTTTGCGTGCTTTGACTTGATGGGGATTCCCTTTGTAATAAGACCCTGGAACTTCTGCATTAAAATGCCGTATCAATTCCGATTGAATATGCTTTTCGGGTTCTTTCTTAGGAAGAGTGGGGCTAATGATGTGCAGCTCCACTTCGGCTCTCGTAAATGCTACATAGAGCATGTTTAAACGATCGAGCATTACCCTTGCCTGCTCTGCTTGATAAAAGCTTTCGTAAATAGGCTGATGGCCGGGTGCTTCAATTTTGGTGAACTTTAGCAGGGCATAAGGCAAGCCAGCGAAGTCTATTTCACTAATTTTATTAAGATCTAACCAGTCGGTGCTCTTACTGAGTTCACTATCCAGGGGGTCTTCCACTTTCAAGCAAATAACCACAGGAAACTCTAGCCCTTTTGATTTATGTATGCTCATAATTTGGAGAGCGTCGATGGTTTCAGGTAGACTAACACTCGCTTCGTGACCATCTTCCACCCACCAATTCAAGAACTCCTGTACTATGGGTCTTTGATTGCGCAGATAATCCTGCGCCTGGTCCAGAAAGAACTGAATGTAAGGATCATCCTGCCAGGGCATTTTAAAGGCTTTGGCAAGTGAATACAATTGTTGGATTAAATCTTGGGTCTGCCATTGCGCGGCATTGAATTCTCCATTGTAAGCTTGTAGCATTTTGAGTGCCTCAGTGGTGCTGATATCTCTAAAACGCGCTAAAAACTGATGCTCTTCTTCTTGCCCCTTCCCATAAACGCTGTAGGCATAAAGCAGCCAGTCCTTCCGGCATTCTAAGTTGGCGGGCTGCTCCATCATTTGTTGAAATGAAACCAAGGCTCGCACCGCAGGGGAGGCTCCGACTACTAGGCTGTCGGCCGATAAAATTTGCAAGGGCTTGCATTCTGGGGTTTTTACCTGTGATTGCGATTCTAGCAAAAACTGCGCAGCTTCTTTACCTTCATTATTGGATCTTCCTAAAATGCAGATGTCTTTTTGTTTAAAGCCTCTCTCAAATAGATCGTTTAAGAGGCTGATTAAAAAAGTGAGTTGGGCCTCTTTAAAATCATCTTTATCAATTAAATGAAAGCCTATATATCCTCCTTCATCGCCGGCCGGATCTTGAGCGGCGGTAGCATATAAGGCCTGGTGTTCCGGCCTAGCTAAATGTTTGGAAGCCTCGGCGAAAAATTGATTATTGAACTCAACCACATTTTTTAAAGAGCGGTAGTTTTGGCCAAGAATTACTGTTTCTCGAGCATATAACTCTTGTCCTCCGGCCTTATTACTCGGCTCTATGTCTTGGAATAAGTCAATAAAAAGCTGAAGCTCTCCGCCTCGAAACCGATAGATGCTTTGCTTAGCATCGCCAACAATAAGGGCCGATGCGTTGGCCTCAGCTAAGGCATTATTAACGAGCGGCACCATATTATACCATTGCAAAGTCGAGGTGTCCTGAAATTCATCAATAAAAAAGTGCTGATACCGCTCTCCCATTTTTTCATAAATGAAAGGGGCGGGTTGTCTTCGAAGCTCTTGGGAAATTATTTTGTTAAACTCACCGATAGGTAATCGATTTGTTTCTTCCTTAACTTCTTCAAGCTTTTGTTGAATTTCCGAGAGCACGGCAATAGCAGGTAGTCGTCTTAAAACCTGACCGTAGAGCTCTATCGTTTCAATTTGATTTTCAAAGAAGAATTGAATCTCGATTAGCCACCGGTAAACATTTTCTAAATGAGGCTCGAGCGTCGCTTTTTCAGGGCGTTTTACTCGGGTGATTATACCATCTGCTCCATCCTTAAAATGTTTAAGACTAGTATCATTGAACCCAATAAAATCGCCCGAATCCATCTTAAGTAATCTACCCCATAAGTTGGAGTCCCGAAAAGAGGGTTTGTCGATTTGATTTTCCTGACAAAATCGCTTTAAGCTTTTTACCAATCGTTGATACTCCTCCCGAATGGCAAGCAGGCTCTGGGATAAAGTTCTTTTGATTGCTATGTAATCTTTGGGCTTTAATTGGGCTAATGACTCCAGTGGCCCTAAAGCTCTTTCTTTAAATAGCTCTTTGCCTAATTCTTTTAAAACGCTTTTAGCATCAGGAGATCGTCCATCATGGAGCTGTTGTTCGATGTACTCACTTAAAATTTGAGCAAATGGACTCTTCCCTTCTAGTTCGTCTAATACGCGATCGATGGCCTCCTCAAGAATTAGATCGCCTTTCATCTCTACCTGATAATTGCTGTTGAGGTTGAGATCTTTACTAAAACTTCGAATTAACCTATTGGTAAAGCGATCTATGGTAGATACCGCAAAGGCAGAATAATTATGAAGAATACTAGCTAAGGTCTCACCCGCTCTGTGTTTGAGCTCCTCTGGCTTAAGACCCATCTCTTCGGCCAAACTATGGCAATAAATTAGCTCGTCTTCTTTTAAGTTAGGATAATCTTCTAATACCTTAAGTTGCTTCACCAAACGAACTTTCATCTCGTTTGCCGCCTTATTGGTAAAGGTTATGGCCAAAATATGCATGAAGGCTAGGCTGTCACGGCTTTGAAGACAGAGCTTTAAGTAGTGACGAACTAGCCGGTAGGTTTTGCCTGCCCCAGCTGAAGCATTGTAGATTAAAAAAGGCGTGGCCATTAATTAGATTTGAGCCTAAATTAGCAATTATCCTAGAAGCTATGGGAAACTATTTCGAGGGAAAAAAGATATGGATTACCGGGGCGAGTTCGGGAATAGGGGAGGCCTTGGCAAGGCTATTAGCCGATTCCAAACCTCAGCTTTTAATCAGTGGTCGAAATGAGGAAAGCTTGGCCGGTTTGGTTAATGAATTAAAAAAGAAGGGAGTCGAAAAGCTAGAGGCTCTTGCCTTCGATTTAGGAAGTGGACCCGATAGAGAGTCGGCCCTTGCCAAAGTAGCCAAGCAATGGGGCGCCCCAGATATTTTGATATTAAACGGTGGACTTTCGCAGCGTTCTTTAATTGCTGAAACGGAATTATCGGTTTATCAAAAGCTCATAGAAGTGGATTACCTAGCCAATGTGCACCTAACAAAAGCTTTTTTGTCAAAATGGACCGAACAGCAAGGCGGACAAGTCGTTGTTACTTCAAGCTTGGTAGGAAAGTTTGGAACACCTTATCGATCCGGTTATGCAGCAGCCAAACATGCATTACATGGCTTTTTTGATACCCTAAGAGCAGAGTCAAGTCCGCACAACTTAAAGGTTAATATTATATGCCCAGGCTTTATACATACCAAGGTTTCTGTTAACGCCTTAGTTGGTAATGGTGAAGCCTTGGGAGAGATGGACGAAGCCCAAGCTAAAGGAATGAAGCCTTCCGTATTTGCAATGAAAGCGCTTAAGGCAATAGAGCAAAACAAAGCTGAGGTTTACATTGGGGGTAAGGAAACCATGGGTGTATATCTAAAACGATACCTACCCGGGCTTTTCCGCCGCATTATTACTCGTGCCCAAGTACGATAATTGATTTTATGCATTTCAATATAGATTGTGTCTAAAGCTTTCTAATTCTTAATAAGTATTTTTGATGCAAGCTTTAACGAAAAGTAAATCTTGTTGAAGGTTTTTGAACCCTTTGCGTTTTAGCTTTGTTAATCCAATAATACTCAATCAAAAACAATAAAAATGGCTTTTGAATTACCACAATTACCTTATGCACATGATGCATTAGAACCCCATATTGACGCCCAAACTATGGAGATTCACCATGGCAAGCATCATTCGGGTTATACAACTAAATTAAATGGCGCCATCGAAGGAACGGATCTTGAAGGTCAGTCCATCGAATCAATTCTATCAAATATTTCGAAGCACTCAGGAGCGGTACGCAATAATGGCGGCGGTTTTTACAATCACTCATTATTCTGGAATATCATGGGTCCAAATGGTGGCGGCAATCCAAGCGGCGACTTAGGAGCAGCAATAAATGCAGCTTTTGGATCTTTCGAGGCCTTTAAAGACGCTTTTTCTAACGCTGCGGCCACTCGATTCGGTTCAGGTTGGGCATGGCTTATCGTAGATGGCTCGGGTAACCTTAAGGTGACCAGTACTCCTAATCAGGACAATCCATTGATGGATATTGCCGAAGAAAAAGGAACTCCCATTCTCGGCTTAGACGTTTGGGAACATGCTTATTATTTAAAGTATCAGAACCGTCGCCCAGACTATATTGAAGCTTTCTTCAATGTGGTAAACTGGGAAGAGGTTTCTAAATTATATGCTGCTGCTAAGTAGTAGAAGACTCTTTTAATGGTCCAAAAGCCCTTGCAGAAATGCAGGGGCTTTTTTATCCTCACGAATTCAGCTTCCTCCATTACCGGTTCAATGCTATTTAGGTTTAGCTATATGCTTGATATGGATTTATAGCAAGCGCAATGGCTAGATTCTTATCTTCGCCCTATGCAACTGCCTGAGGGAAAGAAAATATACTTTGCAAGTGATCTTCATCTGGGAGCACCTAATTATGAGGCAAGCTTAAAGCGCGAAAAGCACTTTGTCGCTTGGTTAGAAGAGATTTCCAAGGACGCACATAGCATTTACTTGGTTGGAGATGTATTCGATTTCTGGTTTGAATATAGCAAAGCGGTCCCTCGCGGCTTTGTACGCCTTTTAGGAAAATTGGCGGAATTAAGTGATGCCGGTATCGAGCTGCATCTTTTCACTGGCAACCACGACATGTGGATTTTTGACTACCTGCCGCAAGAAATTGGGCTAAATCTTTACCGAGAACCTATTGAAAGAGAATGGAATGGTAAAGCCTTTTATATTGGACATGGCGATGGCTTAGGCCCCGGAGATCATGGCTACAAATTCATAAAAAAAGTATTTAGTAACCCCTTTTTGCAATGGTGTTTTGCGCGACTTCATCCGAACTTTGGAATCGCCTTGGCGGATTATTTTTCGAAGAGCTCAAGAGCTAAAACAGGTGATAGTGATGCCCAGTTTTTAGGGGAAGAAAACGAGTGGTTGGTTATTTACGCGAAGGAGATTTTAATGCAAAAGCATTTCGACTACTTTGTCTTTGGCCATCGACACCTCCCTCTGGAAATTAAACTCAATGACTCAGGCTCAAAATACTTCAACCTAGGCGATTGGATTCAGTATTATACTTATGCTGAGTTTGATGGTAAGCAGATGAGTTTAAAGAAGTATCCTTTGGATTAGTCCATTTCCAACTTTAGGGCAAGGAAATAAGTTCGAGGCTGCAAAGGACCGTATATGTAGCCAGCATCCCGATCGGCACCTCGATCAAAATCATTCTGATAAGAATTAAGCAGATTTCGAAGGCCACCATGGAGTTTAAGCTCCCAGCCTTTGGGATTATGCCAAACTAATACCTCCGCAGAAACCCCAAGATCTATAAAGTTTGGACTCCTTTTTAGTTCGATGAACTCCGTTTCGGGGTCAATTACGTGAGCTAGGAGCA
>CBFHRN010000073.1:0-9099 GCA_965658275.1 Croceimicrobium sp. | reverse complement strand
CTCGCTAATTTTTCTCTAGGTAAATCTAAAGTGGTGATGTTCCAGTCGGATTTATTCAAGCTAAAATCACGCTCGGCCATGGTAGGGTAGTACAATTCCAAATCTAATTCCCCTTTTTGGTTTTCAAGGGCACTTGGAAAGGCCAGGCTTACTTTATGCTCATTAATTACAAAGGAGCATTCCTCGCCAAGGGCTTCCGCGTTTTTAGTGGCGTCGATTGTTCCTTGATAGGCTAATTCCTTTTGATAGTAATCCGTTGTAACCAAGTCATGTCTTTGATTCATGGCGTTGTAAGTAACAAAGCCCATCCCAATTATAAATAGGCCTAATACAATGGCTAGGCCGGTTCCCCAATTCATTTTCATAATCAATCTATTTCTTTGGTTTAATCAATGGACCGGTAAAAGCCGTTTCTATGGTTTCCACCAAATGTTCCCCATCATAAATGCCAATTTCGATATCTGTGCTTGTACCCTGTAATTGGTCTTTTTGAAGATACAGAATTACCGCCCCTTCTGCAAGGTCAGATGCTTTTACGGTTATTAATTCAGATTCTCCAGCCGTTTTTAGCACAAGACCTTCGGCTGGACTAATAGCTTTGAATTGGTAGGTTTTATCCTCTGGGGTTTTATTTAAGAGCTTCCAGTTATAGGCATTCATGTAGGTGTTGTCGTCTATCTTTTGGTAGCGTTGACCAGGCATTCTTAGGAAAATGGCTTCCACATCTGCCCGGCTGGCTAATAGATAAACAAAGACACTCATAAGAAGAATAAGAATTCCAATATAGGCCTTTACGCGACCCGTAAAAATGGTTCCGCTGCCACTTGCAATATTATTTTCGGAATCGTAACGAATTAGACCTTTTGGTTTATTGGTCTTCTCCATGATGTTGTCGCAAGCATCAATACAAGCGGTACAATTGATACATTCGAGCTGAGTGCCATTTCGGATGTCAATGCCCGTGGGGCAAACATCCACGCATTGATTGCAATCAATACAATCGCCTTTTCCGGCTGCTTCTCGATCTTCACTTTTCCGGAATTTCCCGCGTTTTTCACCTCTTATATAGTCGTAGGCGATAACTACAGAATTGCGGTCCAGTAAAGCACCTTGCAATCGTCCGTAAGGACAAACGATAATACAAGCCTGTTCCCGAAACCAGGCGAAAACAAAATAAAATACAGCGGCAAAAATGAGCATGCCGCTGAGTCCGCTAACATGATTTGCCGGGTTGTCACTTACGATTTCCCACCAATTCTCTTTACCGATGATGTACATCAAAAAGAAATTGGAAATGATAAAAGCAATGCCAAAGAAGATTCCGTTTTTTAATACCCGTTTTCGAATCTTCTCGCCATTCCATTTCATACGGGCCAATCGAAGCTGTTGGTTTCGATCACCGTCTATCCAATATTCAATACGGCGGTAAACATGCTCCATAAAAATGGTTTGAGGGCAAATCCATCCGCAAAATAGACGGCCAAAAGCCACTGTGAAAACAGAAACAAAAAGGACCCCAATTATCATGGCAATTACAAAAATGAAGAAATCTTCGGGCCAGAAAATCTGCCCGAAGATTACAAATTTGCGCTCCAATACATTGAGCATTAGGAAAGGTTGGTCTCCCACCTTAATAAAAGGGATGGAAAAGAAGATAGCTAGTAAAACGTAGCTCATCATTTGGCGCCGAGAGGTATACTTACCATTTGGTTTTTTTGGGAACAAGAAGTTTCTTGAGCCTTTATCGTCGATGGTTGATACTACATCACGGAAGGATTGATCCAACTCCAGGGTTTCCTTCAGTACCTCCTCCGTGTCTTTTGCTTTCATTTTACAAACTGCTAATGTTTTCTTCTTCGGTGATTACTTCAGCAGAAGTACTATCGGAAGTGGCAGGCTCTTCGGAACTGCTCATTTCCATAAGTTCACCTTGAGCTTCCTTAGGGTTAGCGGGGGTGGTGCCTTGAAGGGTTAAAACGTAGGATGCCACTTCTTGCATTTGTGCTGCGCTTAGTTGATCCTTCCATGGAATCATACCTTTTGCAGGAACTCCGTACTTCACGGTTTTGAAAACATCCTTAATATCATTTCCATGAATCCAATAATAGTCGGTAAGGTTAGGTCCAACACCACCTCCACCATCATTGGCATGGCATACGGCGCAGTTTTTTGTGAAAATTTCCCCACCGGCTAGAATACGACTTTCGTCGGAAAGCATTTCGACAGAGCTTTCGTCTACTAGATTCGCGGCCGTTTTGAGGTATTCTTGCGTAGCTGCTTCAGCCTCGGCTAATTCAATTTTTAATTCTTCGGCACTTAAGGGAGCGCTTTGGAATACATGGAAGCGCAATAGGTAGATAACCGCAAATGCAATGGAGATATAGAATCCAGCCAGCCACCAAGGAGGGAGGTTATTATCTAACTCTCGGATACCGTCGTATTCATGATCCGTAGCTACTTCTTCCTCGCGATCGAGCGGAGCAGCATCGGTAAGTTTATGAAGGATATTATCCACCCAATCATCTTCTTCGACTTCTTCTTCTACCGTCTCGTCCTGACCCTTAATCATTTTCTTCATCGCTTCTAAAGCTTCGAAGGTTGCCATAAAGCCGATGATTAAGAAGAATAGCGCGATGGTGATAATCCAGTAAGTTGGATTACCAATGATATCTTGAGAGTTCTCAGGATTTAATGTTGTGATACTCCCGGCTCCTACCATGAGTAATACCACAAATAGTACTAGGGTTTTATTCAGTCTTTTCATGAGGTTTGGCATTATCGTTAAGCGGTAATAAGCTAATTTCTTCTACACTTTTTTTGTCTTTGCGGATTACATATACAATCGCCAACATGAAGATGCTGAAGAAAATAAGGAAGGAGAGGATGGGGTAAATCGATACCCCATCAATAGTCTCCATATTATGTTTGATGAACTTTAGCATGATTTATTTTTCAGCGGTTAAAGTCCCAGCCGTAGTGGCTTTTACATGATCGCTATGTTCGCCCTTGATGTCAATTCCAAGACGTTGTAGGTAAGCAATAAGCGCTACAATTTCTTCGTTGGGACTCACTTCAACATCATCTAATTGAGCCTCTAAATCAGCGGCAATCTCTTCAGCTTGTGCCATTAAGTGGGCATCAGCATTAGCGATGTACTCGTCGCTGTAAGGAACACCTAAAGTTTTCATCGCCTCTAACTTAGCTGTAAGGTCACTTGCATCTAAATCATTCGTGAATAGCCATTCGTAAGTAGGCATGATCGAACCAGGACTCATGCTGGTAGGTTCCAACATGTGGTTGTAGTGCCAGCTATGTGGATACTTTCCACCTACACGATGCAAATCCGGACCAGTTCGCTTAGAACCCCATAAGAATGGATGATCGTAAACAAATTCGCCAGCCTTAGAGTACTCACCATAGCGCGCTACTTCAGAGCGGAAAGGACGAATCATTTGGGAGTGGCAAGCATTACAACCTTCACGGATATAGAGGTCGCGACCTTCCAGCTCCAGAGCAGTGTAAGGCTTAACATCCTCAATGGTCGGGATATTACTTTTCACCATAATAGTAGGTACAATCTCGATGATACCACCAATAAGGATTAATACTGTTGCCCATACCATTAATTGTACTGGCTTGCGCTCAATCCAACGATGCCAGTAATCTCCTTTGGGAGCTTTGTATTCTTTGGCCAAGGCTGGTGCACTAGCTTCTTCTTCAGAAAGGAAGCTTCCGCTTGCCACCGTTTTAATTACGTTGTAAACCATGATAAGCATACCTACAACATATAAACTACCGCCAATCGCACGAGTGGCATAAAGTGGAATTAGCTGGGTAACGGTTTCCAAGAAGTTACCGTATACTAAGGTTCCATCTGGGTTAAATTCTTTCCACATTAAGCTCTGCGTCCAGCCAGAAACATACATCGGTAAAGCCCAGAATAAGATACCCGTGGTGCCGATCCAGAAGTGTGTATTAGCTAATTTCTCTGAGAATAAGCTGGTGCGGTACATTTTTGGCATGAGCCAGTAAATGATACCGAAAATCATAAAGCCGTTCCAACCTAAAGTACCGATATGTACGTGTGCAGGAATCCAGTCAGTGTAGTGGGCAATGGCATTAAAGTTTTTCAAACTTAAAAGAGGTCCTTCTAAAGTACTCATACCATAAGCAGTAATGGCTACCACGAAGAACTTCAGTACGGCAGAGTCTCGCACTTTATCCCAAGCTCCTCTCAGAGTAAGCAAACCATTAATCATACCCCCCCAAGATGGGAAGATCAACATTATAGAGAATACGGTACCTAAGCTTTGAGCCCAGTCGGGTAAGCTGGTGTATAATAAGTGGTGAGGACCAGCCCAGATATAGATGAAGATTAAGGCCCAAAAGTGAACAATCGATAAACGGTAAGAATATACCGGGCGATTGGCTGCTTTAGGAACAAAGTAATACATCATACCTAATACGGGAGTGGTTAAGAAGAAGGCCACCGCATTGTGACCGTACCACCACTGTACTAAAGCGTCTTGAACTCCAGCAAAAATGGAGTAAGACTTAGTGAAAGATATAGGAAGCTCAAGGTTGTTGACAATGTGCAGAACGGCAACTGTAACGAAGGTGGCAATGTAAAACCAAATCGCTACGTATAAATGGCGTTCGCGACGCTTTAAAATCGTCCAGAACATGTTAACGCCGAAGACTACCCAAATCAGAGCTATAGCGATATCAATGGGCCATTCTAATTCTGCGTATTCCTTCGAGGAGGAAATACCTAAAGGAATGGTGATTACGGCCGACACGATGATTAGCTGCCATCCCCAGAAATGGATTTTACTGAGTAGATCGCTGGCCATTCTCGCTTTCAGCAAACGCTGCAGGGAGTAGTAAATACCAGCGAAGATTGCATTACCCACAAATGCGAAAATCGCACCGTTGGTGTGCAAGGCTCTTAATCGTCCGAAAGATAACCAGGAGGCTAAGTTCATTTCTGGAAAAACCAGGGAAAAAGCTACCCAGATGCCTACTAATAGGCCAATAACGCCCCATATAATGGTGGCCACGGTAAAGTTTCTTACGATCTTATTGTCGTAAAAAAAAGTCTCTGCTTGCATAGTCAAAATTTAGGTCTGTGCTTTGATTTGGTGTCGTCCTTCAACATTCGAACGCTCGGAGAATAGTCGTCCTCGTACTGGCCGTTTTTGATGCTCCAGATGAAAGCAGCTAAAAAGCCAATAGCAACAAGGAAGCTAATGGAGATAAGAATATAGATTGCCGACATAGAATCCCGTTAAAATTTGGTTTTCCAAAAATATCGGGAGGCCTAGGCTTAGAAAATGATATTTGTCAGCAAATGAGATTTGGGTCCAATGTGCAGAAAATCAGGCCTTATTTAGAATTAGTCCAATCGATTATTACGACTAATGCGCTCCACTATCAAGAGGCAAATAATGCTGATGGCTATTAATCCAGCACTTCCCAAAAAGCTAGTATTTTCTGCTGACTGAAGGTTTTCTTCATAATCAACCCCAAAGAAATAAACGGCTATTACAATACTGCCATTGTTAAACAAGTGCAAGAGGGTGGGTAGCCAAATGCTATTCGTCCAATAGCGTAGGTAACCTAAAAGGGCACCCAAAACTAAAATGGAAAGGAAGGTTAAATACTGCAGATGCAGAATGGAAAACATAAAAGCAGTAATCCAAATCGCTAAATGCGGGTTGAGGTAGCGTTGTAAAAGTGGTTGCAGGGTACCTCGGAATAGCGCTTCTTCCGCTACAGCGGGTAAAACGGCCATTAACAGAAATACTTGGGTAAACTGCAGTGGACCATCCATATCCAGCAGCGCTTGGTATTGGCCAATCATGATATCTTGACTGCTCTTGAAACTTTCAATTATTGACTCGGGCCAAGGAAAGCTTTCGCTGAAACGATACAATAGATCACTAGCTGCACCAAGGCCATAAGCAGAAGCCCCAATGAGGATGAGGTAGAGGTAAGCCGGTTTTGGGAAGTTGGCGATACCCATAAAATTTTCGGGATGGTGGCTCAACATATGGGCCCCTAAAATGGCTGGGACCAGGAAGGTTCCGATGGTAGAAAGCCCTTGGAATATCTTAAAGGCCTCCTTGCCGGCAGAGCTGTCTAAGTCGGAGATCATAGCAAAAGCCTCCTCCGTGCTAACATTGTAAATCCCCGCTGTTATAGCTAAAGCAATAGCCGTAAAAAATAGGGTTCCCATAAAGGCTAGAAAGAATAGCAGGAAGAGTTGCGCTCCTAAACTTTTATCCGCAAAAAGGCCTTTTAACATTAGATAGGTGGTTTTTGTAGTTTTGCAAAATTGATAAATTCCTCGAGGTGGTAAAAATTGGAGATGTAGAAGTTGGAGAATTCCCCCTGTTGCTTGCGCCTATGGAAGACGTAAGCGACCCTCCTTTCCGTGCTTTATGCAAGGAAAATGGGGCGGATGTAATGTACACAGAATTTATTTCCTCGGAAGGACTCATTCGCGATGCAGCGAAAAGTGTTCAAAAACTGGATTTCTTTGAATACGAGCGTCCTTTAGGAATCCAGATTTTTGGAGATGAGATTAGCTCCATGCGGGAAGCAGCGGCCATTACCGCAGAGGCAAATCCAGATATTGTAGATATCAATTACGGTTGCCCCGTTAAAAAGGTGGCTTGTAAGGGCGCTGGTGCAGGAATCCTCCAGAATATTCCTAAAATGGTGGCCATGACCAAGGAAATCGTGGAGGCGGTCGATAAGCCAGTTACGGTTAAAACCCGATTGGGTTGGGATGACAATACCAAATATATCGTTGAGGTAGCCGAACGTTTGCAAGATGTGGGCATCCAAGCGATTTCCATCCATGGCCGTACCCGTAAGCAAATGTATAAGGGAGAGGCAGATTGGTCCTTGATTGCCGAGGTAAAGAATAATCCCCGGATGAAAATTCCAGTCTTTGGAAATGGGGATATCGATAGCCCGCAAAGGGCCTTGGAATACAAGAATCGTTTTGGGGTAGATGGTTTGATGATAGGTCGTGCCTCCATTGGTTACCCTTGGATCTTTCGCGAGATCAAGCACTATTTAAAAACGGGTGAATTATTGGAGGCTCCTAGCTTATTGGAGCGAGTAGAAGCCTGTCGCCGTCATTTTGAAATGGCATTAGATTGGAAAGGGGAACGATTGGGGATCAACGAAACCCGACGCCATTACACCAATTACTTTAAAGGCATTCCCAATTTTAAGGAGTACCGAACAAGGCTAGTGACTTCGGATCATCCTCAAGATGTGTATAAAACTTTAACCGAGATTGAGGAGCGGTTTGCAGCTACCGATATGGCTCTGCCCTATTAGGATTTTAAAAGCTTTAGGTTTAAACGACGTGCGCTTAACCAGGCGCTTAGATAGCCTAGGACCATTACTGTTACCCCCACCAAGAAGAGATCGGTCCATCGCAGGGCTACGGGATAAGCGTCTACAATATAGCCTTCTCCTACGGATATTAGTTGAAAATGTTCCTGGGCCAATACTATGATGGCACCTATTAACAGGCCTCCTATTCCGCCGCTTATGCTAATAATCATTCCAAGCTTTAAAATAACTTTTCGCAGCTCTTTGATAGGAGTCCCCATAGACCAAAGCGTATGGAGGTTACTGCGCTTTTCAAACATCAGCATAGTAAGACTACCGGCTATGGTAAAGGTGGCTATTGATAAAATTAGAGCGAATATTAAAAAGGTAAATAGACCTTCGGTGCGCATTACTTTTAAGAAGCTAGCTTGCTGTTCTTCTCGGTTTAAAACCTCAAAAGAGTTCAGTTTTTCCTGAAGTTGACCTTGAACCTCTGCAATGTCGTAAGTCGAATCTACAGCAATCTCCACGGCGCTGCAGGCATTGGGCCTATTCAGAACTTCTCGGCTAAAAGCCAAGGTGCTTAGCACATATTGCTCATCAAATTCTGGCTGAACCGCAAAGAAGCCCAAAGGAAAGAGCCGGTCACTTCGGAAACTTTGGTCGCCCAAACCACTGCTCTCTTTAGGGATAAATATGTTGATGGGTTCTTGAAAATCGGATCGGCTAAAGCCCAAATAATAGGCAACTCCAGCTCCAATTACCGCGGGGTTTAAGGCAAGATTTTCATTGAGACGATACTCACCATAGGGAACCTTGGTCCGAATTTTAGTTACCTCGGTATACTTGTGATCAACCCCTTTAAGACTGGCTATAAACTCCTTATCTCGAAAACTAAACAAGGCTTTCTCCTCTAGAACCTTGGAATAATGAATAACCCCGGGCTGGGCATCTATAATCGAATCTACCTCCGAGTCTTGAAAGAATTTTCCAGAACTGGGAACGATTTTTAAGTCGGGGTCGAAATCGTCGTAAAAGCTGCGAACTAAGTTTTCCAGTCCATTAAAAGCACTAAGTACAATTATTAAAGCCGCGCTCCCCACAAGAATGCCGGTAACCGATATACCAGTTATAATATTCACCGCATTGCTGCTACTTTTTGAAAAGAAGTAGCGTCGTGCTATGTGGTTGCTAATTTGCAATTATTGGATAGGGCTTTCGCCGCCTTGTTTCAGAATTCGGTCAATCTCCGCTTCGGCGTCCAGGGATTCGTCTAAATAGAAATAAAGCTCTGGCATTTTGCGAAGGCTTCCTTTCATTTTTTTAACCAACAGATCCTTAATGCTTTTGCTGTGTTCTTTTATCCATAGGAGAATAGCATCCTTGTCTTTTACGGGGAACAAACTAAGGTTAACCCGAGCGATAGAGAGATCTGCACTCACTCGAACCCGTGTTATTGTAAATAAAACCCCACGAAATTGACTTTGGGCTAATTCGCGGAAAATTTCCGCAAGATCCTTTTGCATTTGACTTTCTAGTCGCTCTAATCGATTCGATTCCATAATGCAAAATTACGAATTAAGCGCTTGCCACTATTTCAAAGCCTTCCCAGTTTTCCAAATCAATTTTTTCAACTTCGACAGAGCTCACTTTGCTTTGTGGAGAGCCGCTCCAAAGCCATTCCTCAAAGATTTGGAGATTCTGCTCGCTGCCTGTTGCTCGGGCCTCCACGCTTCCATCCAGTCG
>CBFHRN010000072.1:0-9151 GCA_965658275.1 Croceimicrobium sp. | reverse complement strand
AATTCTTTTTAATAGCTGACCCGTTGTCGAGTATTTTGCAATAAGACTGACGTTTTCTAGTTCTACATTTAAATCTGTACGAGCCGGGTTAGGTAATATTTGAATATTAGAATTATTAATTATTTCACCGATCCCTAGTACGGTGTCGTCCCAAAGGATAGGTGTACCTCTAAAAGAGCGTCCATTTTCCATAGTTAAATGTTCTAGAACATTGAATGTAGAATTTGTCAAATCAAATGCCACTAACGTTCCATAACCATTTGTTCCACCCGTTCTAGAAGTTGAATATAACTTATCATTATAAAGTGTCCATCCTGCGCTAAAACCTCCTCCATCTTGATCATAATCAAAACTATATTCAATAGTATAAGCTTGGGTGGTCATGTCGTATGAAAACAGGTGCCCTTGATTATTTGCTCCTAAGAAATTAGTAGAACCGTAAAGTTTACCATTGTACTCCGTGAGTTGGGAGTTAGTGGTTCTTACTATACTATCAAAGACATGTTCCACTTGAAAAGTAAAGTTCATGGTGTCTAAAGAATAGATAACAGATCTATTGGTGCCAGTACCTACTCCTAGTGTGCTAGCATCTGTCATACCGTAGATTTTACCATTAGACGCAAGGATAATGTTATCATTCATGTGTCCATATTGCTGATAAGAATGCGTATTATTAAACTCTGTTGTTACAGCCGTGTTTAAATCATAAACGTAAACGTTATTTACTGCAGCCATTACAATTTTTTGATTAGGTATTTCTATTGGCGCAGGCGTGACAATTATTTCCGGACAATTATAAGTTTTAACAGGAACGGAAGCATTTGTTAAATCATGTTCTCTCAATTGTTGTAAATTACTAGTTGCGCCGCTTAATGTGGCATGAGAGTAATAGATTTTTCCATTCGAGGCAAGTAAAGGGCTATTCATCCATTGCGTTTGTGCGTAGGTATCATTACCATAAGTTGCAGGACTCGTTAGGTGCTGAACAGACCCTGAAACAACATTAAAAAGAGCCAAACTCCCTTGTTCGTCTAAGGCGGTAGAAGCGCCTCCCGTAATGGTGTTGGGCCCACCCTTTCCGATATAACCTATAAAGATGGAATCATTCAGTTGAGTCAATTCACCCATTATATTTCTCCCTTCTCTAGAAACATGACTTTTTAAAATGGAGGTAATACCACTTGAAAGATTATGGGAAAACAGTGCGCCAGCACCACCTTCAGATCCATTTCTTGTAGTTCCTATTATATTTCCATTGTCATTAATTATTCCATATTCGATATGATAACCTGGACTTAAAGGATCTGATTCTGTTCCTGTCAATAATGTTTGGAACGTTCCATTGGTGTAATCGTAAGACCAAGCTTGAATGCCCAATGAATTGTATGAGCATGTTCCAAACATTTTACTGCCCGAAACGATCATCCCAGTTCCAGACACAGGAGTCATACCCGCTGGAAAATCAAAAACCTTGAGATACGATTGGTCAGAAGGATTATATTTGATAATTGTACCCGTACCATTAGCTCCTCCAGCGCGCGTGGTTACATACATTTTGGCATCATTACCTTGTACAATCCCCGTTGCATTACTTCCAAGAACGGCTACATCTCCAAGAAAAATACCCCATTCACTAGTCACCGTTGATGTCGTAAGGTTGTAACTCCAAACCCCTCCTCCATAACTTGAGGTGGAGGAAAAAAGGTCTTTGGTCCCGTAAATTTTGTTGGTAGAAGAATTGTAGACCATTTGCCCATAAGGATGCTCCATTGCCCATCCTGCTGCAAGTAGGTCGTCAACATAGGACAAGGAATCCGTACTGGTGTTTATTTTGTAAAGATAACCTTCAGAATTGTTGGATGAATTGTTGAGACAAAGACCGTAAATATTATTTCCATCACCCTTTATCAAAGCTGTAACCGGATTATGACCGACATCATTTAAAGGATCTTTAAAACTGCCAATTACACTGTATTGATTCGTATTGATGTCATACTTCCAAATTCCACCCTCATAAGCTACTCCACCCGCTAGAGCTATTCCATAAAACACGCCAGGACTTGTCTCAAGCACTGTATATACAGGATGACTCAAATCGTTGTTAAAGGCATCTGATTTTGCAAGCAAAGTGCTATGCCATTCTTGATGTCCTATGAATGAATGTAAAACTTCATAGTTTCCTGTAGCGGGATCGTAGCTATAAAATATACCTCTTGGCCTTTTAGGAGGAGTTAATGTAGAAGAACGGGTTCCCCCTGCAGCGGTATTGATACCGTAGTACTTCCCATCGGAGCCTAATGTTAAGCCGCCTGTATAAAGAGGGTTTCCGAAGGCAACCTCACGAAATATATTATAACCGTAGAAAGGATTGCCCGCTAAACTGAGTTCATTGCTCGTTGTATTATTACTCAAATCGTAGCTAACAATAGCTCCATTTGAATTGTCTCCACCAAATTCCGATGTAAAGAGTAATTTTTGACTAAATCCAGTACTTGAAGTACCTACTAGAGCTAGAAAAATTAAGAACTGTTTCATGTTTAATATTTAGGTCAAATGTATGAATAAAATAGAGCTATTAGTTAAACTAATGTAATACTCCCTGAAATTTAGACCACGGGCTTGGAATCCATTATATTCGCCTTGTTGAGTCAAGCAATTGGGCTAAATGCCCTCCGCGGCCGATTGGGTTGCTTAGCGGGTTGACTTAGCGAAAAGAGTTCTCGTAAATTACTGATATTGAGCATATTGGGGTCTTAGGTTCAAAGCCCTCTCTCTCCGCCGCTGCGCTTTGAGATATGAGAGCTTTGAGTCTAGCGGACTATTGATATTATCAAGTGCCAGTCTCAAGTCTCAAATCTCTCAGCGACAAAGGAGCGTTCTCATGTCTTAAGAAGTGCGGCCCCTCAACTTTTTAGCCACGCCCACCAAGATTATTAAGGCCGGCACCTCAATAAGAGGTCCGATTACACCTGTGAAAGCTTGTCCGCTGTTTAGGCCAAAGACCGCCACGGCCACGGCAATGGCCAATTCAAAATTATTACCGGCCGCCGTAAAAGCCACTGCGGCCTTTTGGTCGTAAGGCGCACCCGACCACTGGGTGGTGAAATAGCCGATAAAGAACATAATGCCAAAATAGAGCAGCAAGGGAATTGCAATCTGAACGACATCCAGCGGAAGCTTAAGAATATGCTCACCTTTAAGGGAGAACATAATAAGAATGGTGAAGAGCAAGGCCACTAAGGTGAGCGGGGAAATTTTAGGGAGCAATCGCTTTTCCAACCAATCGGAACCCTTCACTCGAAGACTCCACTGACGGATAAGAATACCCAAGGCAAAGGGAATGCCTAAGTAAATAGCAACACTTTCGGCAATTGTGCGGATGGAGATCTCAATGGCCACTCCTTCCAAACCCAACCATTGGGGAATTTCACTCATAAAAAGCCAGGCGTAAAAGGAATAGGCAAAGACTTGGAAAATACTGTTGAGCGCCACCAATCCGGCGCCGTACTCTTTGCTGCCTTCCGCTAAGTCATTCCATACCAATACCATAGCAATGCAACGCGCGAGGCCAATAAGTATTAAACCCGACATGTATTCGGGTTGATCGCGTAGGAAAATAACCGCTAAGGCAAACATCAAAATCGGACCTATCACCCAGTTGAGTACTAAGGAAATACTCAGCACCCTCACATTGCGAAAGACTTTCGGCAATAAGCCGTAATTCACCTTGGTGAGCGGAGGGAACATCATTACAATCAGTCCGATAGCAATAGGAATATTGGTACTACCCCAGCTAAGGGATTCCACATAACTAGAGAGGCTAGGGAAGAAGTAACCTAGGCCCACCCCTAAGGCCATGGCGCTAAAAATCCACAGGCTCAGAAAGCGGTCGAGAAAAGAAAGTTTTGGGCTGCCCATTTCGAATCGTTTAACAGCAACCCGAACCCGTGGCGCAGCTGGTACTTTTTGATAATTCGGAAAGTTTGAGGCGGGGTTTTTCCATCGGAATACCACACTGATCCTTCGCTAGGCAGTCGGTTTGGGTACTGCTCAAGTGAAAAACACCCTCTTTAAATTCCAGGCCGTATTTTCCAATGGTTTCCCCTTGGTATTCGACTTCGATTTCATGGTCCTCCAAGCCTAGCTTTTCTTCAGATAAAGAAATAATATCACGAAGCTTAAGGGCTTGCAGTCGATGGTCTACATCTTCGGCGGTCCATAATTGGAAGTTCACTTTAGATTCTGAGCGAATAGTTCCACCACAATCGATAAAATGCTTTTCGATAGCCCCAATTTCGGTTACATGAAAATGACTGGGAACCGATTCCCCGCTTGGTAATACGAAGTGCAGGGCTTTGAGCTGGCTTAAGTGATGTTTAAATTCAGAGAGTTTCATTTGCTAAGTATTAGGAAATTGGGCTTGCAACCCTTAACAGCAGTTTGGTTGGACGGACTCTTCAAAAGAGTCGAATAAAATTGACAGACTTTGCTTTATTTCTGCCCATCGTAGCGGATTAATACAATAATTTACTTTCGTTCCCTCTATGGTTCCTTGGATTAAACCTACCTCTTTAAGGGCCCGTAAATGCTGACTTATGGTGGCTTGGGCTAAACCAATTTCTTCCACCAAATCGCCATTAATACAGGCATTGGTTTTAATGAGGTGTTGAAGGATGGCAATCCGTGCCGGATGGCCGAGCGCCTTGGCCGTAGACGCCACTTCATTTTGCGCTTCTGTAAACAGAATGTTCTTGCTAAGGCCCATATTCATTACTTTCATTGTAAAATTACGATGAATAGAGTAAGGAGGGAAATTTTAAACGAAAATTTGCTGGAATCGCCCAATTAATTATTTTTACCTCAGATTCTGAGGTATGCGAAAATCCTACATCAAAGGCTTTTTAGAAGACATTCTGTTGCATCTTATTGCGGAAGAAGGGGAGACCTATGGTTATGCCCTCACCCGCATAGTGGAGGAACGAACGAAAGGAGTGATCAAATTAAATGAAGGGGCCCTTTACCCCGTGCTGCATAAGCTGGAAGAGCAAGGATTGCTAGTCGCGGAATTTAAATCGGAAGGGAGTCGACCTCGCAAGTATTACCGCTTGGCGCCAGGTAAGCAAAGTGAGGATTACCTTACTAAGATGGAGGAGGAGCTGGATACTTACCTCGGCGCCTTACAGGCCATTTTTAAAAAACCCAATTATGGATAAGCGCAAATTAAAGCAGGAAGAGCTGCAAGAGGTTTACGCTTTTTGCAAGCGGAAAGAAATCCAATACCTAGAGTTGCGGATGGAGTTGGTCGATCATATAGCCAGCCGTATTGAAAGCCATTGGGAAGAAGACCCCAACCTGACTTTCAAGGACGCCTTTCATAAAGTGTACAAGTCTTTTGGGATTTTTGGTTTGAGTGAAGTGGCGGAAGCCCATGAAAAGACCGTGGCTAAGCGCTTTTACCAAAAAGCCTGGCTAGAATTTAAATCCTGGTTGAAACCACCTAAGGTCATGGCCTTTGCCCTTGTTCTGATGCTTTTTTTAAGTCTGGTCTATTACTATCCACCATCAAGTTTGGCCTTGGTGCAATTAAATTATTTAGTGGCGATTGTCGGTCTTATATTTATGTTTTGGAAGAAACGAAGTTTAGCTAAAAGCTTGGATGGGGACCAAAGCATGCTCATGGGATCCGTTTATCAGGGAGGCATCATTTTTTACGTGGTTTTCATGGGTCCAGGTTTTAATGTCTTAAAATTTGATGCTTCAGATTACCTGCATTCTACGGCAATTATTCATCAAGCTTTTGCCTTAAGCCTGACCCTCATTAATGTTTTACTTCTAGTGGTGGTAGGGCGTTTACTTCAAACAGCAGAATCGCAATTGGATGAATTGAGACAAAGGATAGCGGTGTATAGCTGTTAGGAGTTGTGCGATGTGAGAACGCTCCTGCGTCGCTCTTGGATGTGAGATATGAGACCTGCTCCTACGTCGCTTTAAGACCTGAGAACTCATTAATTGTGGTCAATCTATATCAGGGACGGACACACATCTCACATCTCATATCTAACTTTTAATCTATAGACTCTCCTCTTCCATTTCCTATGCATGCATAATTTTTTATATCTTAGCCCTTCCTCAAAAAATACAATTTGAAACAGGAAGAGACCGTCGATTTTCACATTAAGAGAACCTGGCAGAGTATAGCTAAAATGTACAATGAAGTAGCCGCGGGTTATGGGGCTTCCATGGCCGCAGGTTATGTCTTATTGAACATAGATAAGGAAACGGGTACACCCAGTACCGCCTTAGGTCCACGGATGGGCATGGAAGCAACCAGTTTGTCTCGTACGCTAAAAGGCATGGAAGAAAAGGGCTTGATTGAAAGACGCCCTAACCCGGCCGACGGTCGTTCGGTATTGGTTTTTTTGACGGATTTTGGAATTGAGAAAAGAGCCGACGCCAAGGCGGCGGTAATTAGCTTTAATACGCAGGTGCGTGATCGCTTCTCAGAAGCTGATTTGGGCACCTTTTTTAATGTCATTGAGGGCATCAATAGTATGATCCTGGAAAATAAATTGGCAACACAAGAACTTAAGGACTAAGATGAAGAAGACTATTAAACACGCTACGGTAATTGGCTCCGGTATTATGGGGAGTCAGATTGCTTGTCATCTAGCCAATATTGGCGTACGGGTACTTTTATTGGACATCGTTCCGCGCGAATTGACGGAAAAAGAGGAGAAAGCAGGCTTAAGCCTCGAGCATCCTAAGGTGCGCAACCGCATTGTAAACGAAAGTTTAACCAAAGCGGTAAAAATGAATCCGACACCGCTTTTCGATAAGGCCTATGCCTCTCGTATTAGCACCGGTAATCTGGAAGATGATCTTTCGAAAATTGCCGATACCGACTGGATTATTGAAGTGGTGGTCGAACGTTTAGATATAAAGCAAAGTCTATTTGAAAAGGTGGAGCAACATCGTAAACCGGGTACCTACATATCTTCGAATACTTCGGGGATTCCTATCCATTTGATGTTGCAAGGCCGAAGTGAAGATTTCCAAAAACACTTCTTAGGAACCCACTTCTTTAACCCGCCCCGCTACCTCGAATTGTTGGAGATTATCCCGACCCCTAAAACTGATCCGGCGGTGGTTGACTTCTTTATGCATTACGGGGATCGTTTCTTAGGAAAAACCACCGTTCTCTGTAAAGACACCCCCGCCTTTATCGCCAACCGCGTCGGGGTATTTGGCATCATGGACCTCTTCCATAAGGTTTCCGAAATGGGCCTTTCGGTAGAAGATATCGATAAATTAACCGGGCCACTCATCGGTCGACCAAAATCGGCCACTTTCCGTACGGCAGACGTAGTAGGTTTAGATACCCTCATTCATGTGGCCAATGGTCTGGCTCAAGCGGTTCCAAATGATGAGCAAAAAGACAAATTCGTTTTACCGGCCTTCTTGCAGAAAATGCAGGAAAACAATTGGCTGGGTTCCAAAACCGGTCAGGGTTTCTACAAAAAAGTAAAAGGCGAAAATGGCAAGTCGGAGATTCTCTCGCTTGACCTTGATACCTTAGAATACACCCCACAGGAAAAGTCGAAGTTCCCCACTTTGGAACTCACTAAGAACATTGACGATGTACGCGAGCGCTGGAAGGTGCTTATTGGCGGCAAAGACAAAGCCGGCGAGTTTTACCGTCGTTCGGTAGCGGGTATTTTAGCCTATGCGGCTAACCGTATTCCGGAGATTGCAGATGATTTATTCCGTATCGATCAAGGCATGCGCGCGGGCTTCGGCTGGAAGCACGGTCCCTTTGAGATTTGGGATGCCATTGGTTTAGACAAAGGAGTCAAATTGATTGAAGCCGAAGGTTTAAGCCTAGCCCCTTGGGTAAGTGATATGAAAGCTGCCGGACATAGTTCCTTCTACACCGTGAAGGAAGGTCAGGGGCAATTCTATCACATCGGCGACAAAGCCTATAAGGCGCTGCCTGGTGGTGATAGCTTTATTGTACTCGATCATATTCGTCCGAGCCGAACTGTTTGGGAAAACAAGGAATGCGCCGTACAGGATTTGGGCGACGGTATTCTAAATATTGAATTCCGCTCCAAGATGAACTCTTTAGGTGGCGGCGTTTTAGCCGGTATTAATAAAGGTATTGAGCTGGCCGAGAAAGACTACCGCGGGGTGGTAATTTCCAATCAAGGGGATAACTTCTCCGTGGGTGCCAACCTAGCGATGATCTTTATGATGGCGGTAGAGCAGGAGTACGATGAGCTTAATTTTGCCATTAAGTACTTCCAAGATACCATGATGCGCGTGCGTTACTCCAGCATTCCGGTGGTGGTAGCGCCTCATCAAATGGCCTTGGGCGGAGGTTGCGAAATGTCGCTTCACGCGGATGCGGTGCAAGCTGCGGCCGAAACCTATATCGGTTTAGTAGAATTCGGCGTAGGGGTAATTCCTGGCGGTGGTGGAACCAAAGAACTTACCCGTCGAGCGGCACAACGCTATCTCAAAGACGATATCGAAACCAATGCCTACCGCGAGAATCTCTTTAGGATCGGTCAGGCGCAAGTAGCGAAATCCGCTAAAGAGGCCTTTAATATGGGTCTCTTTGTAGAAGGACGCGATGGTATATCCATGAACCGTCACCGCCTTATTGCCGATGCCAAAGCCAAAGCGATCGCCTTAGCGGAAGCGGGCTACATTATGCCGGTAAAAGAACGCGATGTGAAAGTATTGGGACGCCAAGCCTTAGGTATGTTCACTGTAGGCGCCCACACCATGCTAGAAGGCGGTTACATTACCGAGCACGAGAAGAAAATGGTGGAGAAACTCGCCTATGTAATGAGTGGAGGAGACCTTTCTGAGCCTACTATGGTATCGGAGCAATACCTCCTCGACCTTGAGCGCGAAGCCTTCTTAAGCCTTTGTACCGAAAAGAAAACCATGGAAAGGATACAGCATATGTTGAAGACGGGGAAACCCTTGAGGAATTAGAATTTAGAATCTAGAACTTAGAGTATAGAGAATATAACCATAAAACCAAAACCATGATTAAATATGCATCGCTACAAAAACTTAAAAGTATGGCAAAGGGCCATGGATATGACGGAATCGATTTACAGAATTAGTGCCGCGTTTCCAA
>CBFHRN010000071.1:0-9190 GCA_965658275.1 Croceimicrobium sp. | reverse complement strand
AAAACGCTCCATAAAGGAAACGGCCCCACTGGTGGTACCAGCTGCATTGTTTACTTCTTGCCCTGAGGGCCTTAAGGTAGATAGGTCAATTCCCACGCCACAGCGTCTTTTAAAGAGCTGAGTTAACTGTTGATCGGTGTGCATGATACCTCCATAGGAATCAAAAGGGGAGGGCATAACCACGCAATTTGATAAGGAGGCAATCATAAAAGGATGACCTAAAGCCGCCATCACAGACCCTTGTGGGATCACATATTTAAAGTTGTCGAAGAGTCGAAAAATTTTAGCTTCGTCTAAAGCTTCCCTTTGCCGCCCGTATGTAGAAATGGCGTCTGCAAATAATTCCCCATTTTTTGCGCGATAGCCTTCTTCAATACGTCCAAATTCCTTGGCCATTCTCCGATGCATATCGGCCGGGTTTTGTTCCATAAAGTTACCTTGAGCATCTTGAACTGCATATTTGTTCATCCAAGTGGTCGCGGCTAGCTCATCTCCATTAAAATAAGCTAAGGCTGATTTTAATACCTCTTCTCGGCTGTAAATTTCCTGGGCTGGTGACTGCTTTGCTGGGCCTATTTGGGGCATGCGGGAATCGTTTTGAATTTTAGAAGAACTAAGGTCGTTTTTTGAGAAAGACCATCGAAGCAGGGCTAAATTGGGTTATGAACCATGCTTGTTAGTTTTCTGATATTCAAAGATTTGAATCTCGAAGGGGGAGCAGTTAGTTTCGGGCTAAACCTTTTTTAAAAATCGCCAATCGCAGCTTGGCTAAGGTTTTCGAAGCACAAAATTGAGGATGAATTTTTTTCCGCAAAGGGAACTAGAATCGCTTGAAAACTTATTCCACTTCGTAGATTAATTTCATTGTGATTGAAGCCGTTTTTTCACGGTCGCTGGTGTTGAAGGTCCCACCCCAAGAATATTCTTCCGTACTGTGCTGTCCGGTAATTTGGAAAACTCCCATACGTGCAGACACAAGTTTCCCAAGTTTACCGCCCGAATTTTGAGCAATCGTTTCCGCCCGCAGTCGGGCATCTTCGGTCGCTTTGGAGATCATTTCAATTTTTAGGTTGGCTAATCCGGTGAAATAGTAGCGCGGTTCACTCGAATAAAAACGAACCCCTTGGTTAAGAAGCTCGGTTATTTCACGTGAGATACGTTCCACGAGATCCACATTTTCTGTTTCAACAGTTACCGTTTGAGCGAGCACATGTTTCTCGAATTCTTCGCCCATATAGTCGCCATCGCTCGAATAAAGCGCTTTGTTTTGTTGGCGAATCGATAGAGCGCTAAACACGAGCGTTTCTTCTTTAAGTCCTTGTTCTACGAGGTAGTTCTTTACGATGGCCCGAGTCTTTTCCAATTCGCTATAGGCCATTTGCAAATCTTTACTTTCTGCACTAAAACGACCATCCCAAACCACTAAATCGGAGCTGAAATTAGCCTTCCCTAAACCGGTTACACTGATATTTCCTTCCGACTTGGCACGATCCACATAGGCCTTACCCAAGAAGAGGGAAGCAATTACAATAGCGATTGCGAAGATGAAGGAAGAGCTAGTTGATTTCATATAAGTTAGATCACACCCGTTCAAAATAAATTTTAAGACGTAAAAAAAGGAGAGGTTGGGTCTAAACCCGTATTTTGGTTTCATCACAAACTAAAAATACCCTTTCCATGAGCCAAATTACACTTCTTGGACAAGTTGTACAACTCCTTCCGCGCGTACTTCTAAAACTGTGGTTCCCGCTGATGCTAAATTGATCATCCATTTTAAGGCGTGTATTTGACCCAAGAATGAATTCACGCTGTCGACTTTGAATGGCCACACAACTATCTTGGCCATTGGCAAACACTACCTTTATTCGGCTATTAAGATCGAACTGTGGATTACCATTGGCTTTCTGGTTACGCTGCTGTACCGTGCGCTGGCCTATAATCTGATGATCGTTAAAAAAGAATCCTCGGGTGGTAAGGGTTCTTTGCCATCCAAGTCCATTACGGCTTCCTACTTAGCTGAGGATAAGTTGACCTCTGCGCATGTTGCTGTCTGGTCCCATGCAATTAACAGGTCCGAAATCAAAAATTATACGCGCAGGACGAACGATAGTGTCTCTGGTAATACTGAGGCAAGAATTGGTCTTGTAAGATGTTAGTTCGTTTTGTCCTTCATCTTCCGTAAATAAGTCAAAATCATTTAGGATTTGTTCAGTGATAATTTGCTCGGTCGCCATTTGTTGTAATTCGGCGGTATCAATTTTTTGACTGGTTTCTGCTTCTTTGGAGCATGCGGTAAGAATTAGACTTAGCGCCAAAATGCTTTTAATTAAGGAACTTTTCATAATTCAAAATTTGATACTTGGAGCGAGCAAAGTGAAAAAGGTTTAAAACAAAAGGAGGGCTCTAATGGCCCTCCTTACGTTTTTTATATCCTTAAAATTGGATTAATGCAGATCCCCATGTGAAACCGCTACCAAAAGCCGCCAAACACAGAAGGTCTCCATCCTTCACTTTTCCGGCTGCCTTCGCTTCGCTAAGGGCAATGGGAATGGAAGCGGCGGTGGTGTTGCCGTACTTCATAATATTATTAAAAACCTTATCCGCTCCTAAACCCATTTTGGCTTGGATGTATTGTGATATCCGTAAATTGGCTTGATGAGGAATTAAAAGGTCAATATCTTCAGGAGCTTTTCCCACTTCAGCTAAGGCCTCATGAATAACTTCTTGGAAGCGGGTAACGGCATGTTTAAATACAAAGTTCCCATTCATGTAAGGGTAGTAGGAGAGATCATCAGGGTCGTTTTCTTCCATAATCGTATCCACCCATCGAGAAGTTGCTGGACCTAAGAGTGCCAATTCTTTAGCATGTTTTCCTTCTGAATGAAGTTTCGTGGTTAGAATTCCTTTTCCTTCCTCTTCGGTAGCTGAGAGAACAACTGCTCCTGCACCATCACCAAAGATTACGGATACACCGCGTCCACGAGTGGTTTTATCCAAACCACCACTATGTAACTCAGATCCGATCAAGAGAATGTTCTTGTACATCCCGCTTTTTATGAACTGATCGGCTACAGAAAGCCCGTAAACAAAGCCTGAACATTGATTTCGGATGTCCAAAGCGCCGATTGTGTCTAAGCCCAATTGCTCCTGTACCTGAACCCCAGGTCCAGGGAAGTAATAGTCTGGTGACAAGGTGGCAAATACAATAAAGTCGATATCTTCTGGCTCCAAGCCGGCATCAGCAATTGCTTTGCGAGCTGCCGCTGTACCCATACTTGAAGTAGTATCCTCACTATCGGTGGCTACCCAACGTCTTTCTTTAATTCCCGTACGTTCTTGGATCCACTCGTCTGAGGTTTCCATAATTAGAGAGAGGTCATTATTGGTAACAACATTTTCTGGTACATAATGGCCAACTCCGGCAATTTTGGTTCTTCGCATGATTCTTATTTTCTTGTTTGGTGCCTGTAAAGCAAAGAAAAGGCAATTTTTTGATTCGCCTTTTCGGGTCCTTAAATTACGAAAAAAGCCCGTTTTTGTTTAAAAGCGGGCTTTCTATTTCGAGATGCTCATTTGATGGCGTCCATATAATCGCGGAGGATGGACTCCCTGTGATCGGGATGGGCAATATTGGCCAATTCTTGTGCCCTCTGCTTAAGGGTTTTACCATAAAGGTCGGCTATGCCATATTCCGTAACTATGTAATGCACATGAGAACGTGTGGTCACAACGCCTGCTCCAGGTTTAAGGAAAGGAACGATGCGCGTAAGGCCTTTCCGAGTGGTGCTCGGTAATGCGATAATAGGTTTTCCACCTTTACTTAACATCGCACCGCGCATAAAGTCCATTTGACCTCCAACGCCCGAATACATTCTTGGACCAATGCTATCTGCACAAACTTGCCCTGTTAAATCTATTTCAACCGCTGAGTTGATTGACACTGCTTTAGGGTTCTTTCGAATTACTGCGGTGTCATTTACATAGGCGATATCCAATAAGTTTACCAAGGGGTTATCATCTATAAAGTCGTACAACCTTTGAGAACCCATTACAAAGCCACTGATGATTTTCCCGGGGTGGGTTTTCTTTTCAGCACCATTGATAATGCCTTTCTCCACTAGGTCTAAAATACCATCTGAAAACATTTCGGTGTGGATACCTAGATTTTTAAGATGCCCCATCTGACTTAGTGCGGCATTAGGAATTGCCCCGATACCCATCTGAAGCGTGGAGCCATCCTCGATAAGGGAAGCTACATTCTTGCCGATTTCCATTTCGATGTCGGTCGGATTAACTGGGGCATGGGCTGGTAGAGCTTCATCCACTTCAACCAGGGAGTCGAATTTAGAAATATGCAATAAGCCGTCTCCATGACTACGGGGAACCCTAGAGTTTACTTGGGCGATAACGTGTTTCGCAGACTGAGCTGCCGCCAAGGATGCGTCTACCGATGTACCCAAAGAACAGTAGCCATGCTTATCAGGAGGAGAGACTTGTACTAAAGCTACGTCAATTGGTAGAATTCCGTGACGGAATAAATAGGGGATTTCGGAGAGGAAAACCGGGGTATAAGAACCATTACCGGCCTTTAAAGTGTGCCTTACATTGGCACCAATGAACAATGAGTTTACATGAAATGAATCCTTGTATTTAGGATCAGCATAAGGCGCCTCTCCTTCGATATGTAAATGGACCAGTTCTACATTCCTCAGTTCATCTGCTCTTTCGGTTAAGGCCTTTATTAATTGTTGAGGGGCCATGGATACAGAGTGAATATAAACTCTGTCATTATCCTTCACGACTTTTACGGCTTCGCTAGCGCTTACGTATTTCATGCTTGGTGTTAATTACTATGCAAGATTAGTACCGCCATAAAGGCGAAACAATGACCTATGTCAGCAATTTCATTTTCTGAAACTGACAAGCCGTGATTCATCGCTGTAAACTTGTCAGTCCTGATCATGGCGGCACATGCTTTGCTTTATGCTGCACAGATATAAAAAATTACAATTATGAGTACCGGTAAGATAAATGTTACAGCCGATAATATTTTTCCTATCATCAAAAAGTTTCTTTATTCGGATCACGAGATCTTTTTAAGGGAACTGGTATCGAATGCGGTAGATGCTACGCAAAAGTTAAAAACCCTAAGCCGAATTGGCGAGTCTAAAGCGGAATTAGGTGATTTAACCATCCAAGTTAAGATAGATAAGAAAGCTAAAACCTTAACAATTTCGGATCGCGGGGTAGGGATGACTACCGATGAAATCAATAAATACATTAATGAACTTGCTTTTTCGGGAGCGGAAGAGTTTGTTAAGAAGTATGAGGACAAGGCGGATGGAGCGGCAATTATAGGTCACTTTGGTCTTGGATTTTACTCTTCTTTTATGGTGGCTAAGAAAGTTGAGATCTTCTCCCTTTCTCATCAAGAAGGAGCCAAGGGAGCTTTCTGGACTTGTGATGGTTCGCCCGAGTTTACCTTGGAGGAGAACGACACTCGTAAAGAGAGAGGAACAGACATTGTTCTTCATATCAATGACGATAGCGAAGAGTTTTTAGAGGAAGGTCGTATTCGTGAACTTTTAACAAAGTACTGTCGATTCTTACCCGTGGCCATTCAATTTGGTGAAAAAGAAATTACCGAGACTGAAGGTGAGGGTGATGCTAAGAAAGAGACCAAGAAAAAGGTAGCGGATATAATCAATGTTACCGATCCAGCTTGGACTAAGGCGCCAGCTGATTTGGAATCTGAGGATTACAAAGCTTTCTATCGTCAGCTATATCCGATGACCTTTGAAGAGCCTTTGTTCCACATCCATCTTAATGTGGATTATCCTTTCGATCTAAACGGTATTTTGTTCTTCCCAAGAATTAAGCCTAATATGGATCTTCAGCGCAATAAGATTCAGTTGTATCAAAACCAGGTTTTTGTTACCGATAATTTGGAAGGTATCGTACCCGATTTCTTGACTTTACTGCATGGGGTGATTGATTCTAAAGATATTCCTCTCAACGTTTCTCGTTCTTATTTACAAGCAGACGGTGCGGTTAAAAAGATTAGCGGACATATTACGAAGAAGGTAGCCGATAAGCTAAGTAGCTTATTTAAAAAGGACCGTGAAGACTTTGAGAAGAAGTGGAATGATATCAAGGTGATCATTGAGTATGGCATGTTAAGTGACGATAAGTTCTTTGACAAAGCCAAGAAGTTTGGACTATACCAAAACGTGAACGATGAGTATTTCACCTTTGAAGAGTACATCGAGAAAATTAAGGCGAGTCAAACGGATAAGGACGGCAATTTAGTTGTGTTATACGCGGCCCATAAAGATGGTCAGCATAGCTTTATAAAGAAAGCCCAAAATAGGGACTACGACGTGCTTTTAATGGAAGGACCTTTGGTGAGCCACTTAATGCAGAAGTTGGAAGGCGGCGATCACAAAGTGAAATTTGCTCGCGTGGACAGCGATGCTATTGACAAATTAATTCCCAAAGAGGAAGAAGCAGTGTCCTTACTCAGCGAAGAGCAAAAAGAGCAACTCAAGCCTCTTATTGAAGAGGAAGTTGATAAGGCCACTTACACCGTAGTAATGGAGCCTATGGATTCTAAAGAGGCGCCCTTTACCATTACTGTTCCTGAATTCATGCGGCGCATGAAGGAAATGAGCATGACCGGTGGTGGAATGATGGGCATGGGTGAAATGCCTGATATGTACAACTTAATTGTAAATACCAATCACCCACTAGCTACTCGCATTTTAGAGGAGAAAGACGAAGCGGCTCGCAAGAGCATGATTAATAGAGCCAAGGATTTGGCACTTTTATCACAAAATCTCTTGCATGGAGAAGCGCTCACCAATTTTGTGGAGCAACAGTTTGAATCTCTAAGCTAAAGAGAGTCTGAAATTCAAAACGAGCCCCTGCTTTTAAAGTGGGGGCTTTTTTTTCAAATTGATGAAATTAGAGGTGTTTCGAGCCATTTAGAAGCCATTATATTTAAAGGTCGCGGTTAGCAAAGAAGTAAGCCTTAAATTAGCTGTAAAATCAAACCTTATGCGAATTTTAGTAAGTGCCTTTTTAGTGATCGGTCTACTAAGCTCTTGTATGCTAGGCGTTCAAGGGAATGGTAGAGTGAAAGAAGCCACCCGCGACATTGACGCCTTTGAGCGTATTTCGGTGAGTGGAATGTTTGAAGTTTATATAAGTCAAGCTGGAGACCCCGCTTTGAAAGTTGTTGCGGATGAAAATCTACATGAGTTGATTGAAACTTATGTTGAAAATGGTACCCTTTACGTCCGTACCAAGGAAAGTATTGGTAGAGCCAAGGAATTAGATTTATACATCAGTTTAGACGTTTTAGAAGCTTTGGATCTATCGGGTGCAGTAAGTCTAGAAAATTCAGGCGAATTGCAAGGGGATTATCTCGAAATTGAGTCGAGTGGAGCGGCTGAGATTAAGTTAGCCGTGGACTACAAAGAAATTAGCATTGAAACGAGTGGTGCTTCCGAAATACAAATGCGTGGAGAAGTCGGAAAATTAGCGATGCGTTCCAGTGGTGCTAGTGAGGTGAAAATGTTTGAACTCGAAGCCAAAGAAATGCGTCTGGACCTTAGCGGTGCTTCTGATGTTGAGGTTAATGTTAGTGACGATCTAGCCGTTAGTGCCTCGGGTGCTGCAGAAATAGTATACCGTGGAAATCCAAATATTAGCAAGTCCTCCCTTAGTGGAGCGGCATCTTTAAAAAACGATTAAATAAAACTAAGATCAAATGCAATCAGCCTTAGAACGAGCACAAGCCTGGCTCAAGGAGCCTTATGATGCAGAAACCCAAGCGGCCACTCAAGCCTTAATAGAAGAGGGGGGCGATGCTTTAGCCGATGCTTTTTACCAAGACCTTGATTTTGGAACTGGGGGTTTAAGAGGTATCATGGGTGTTGGAACTAATCGTATAAATAGATACACCTTAGGATCTGCTACACAGGGACTTGCCAACTATTTGAATCAACAGTTCGCAGGAGAAGAAATTAGTGTAGCTATTGCTCATGATAGCCGCAATAATTCCAAACCTTTCGCACGCCAGGTAGCCGAAGTACTTTCAGCCAATGGTATCAAAGTCTACCTTTATGAAGATTTAAGACCTACACCGGCATTATCCTTTGCTATTCGACATTTAGGCTGTCAAAGTGGAATTGTTTTGACCGCTTCTCATAATCCTCCCGCCTATAATGGCTATAAAGTTTATTGGAGTGATGGTGGACAGTTGGTACCGCCCCATGATAAGGCTGTTATTGCAGAAGTACGTTCGGTAAAACCAGATGAGGTGCGCTACGACTTCAAAGAAGAGCTTATTGAAATGATTGGAGCGGAGGTAGACGCCGCTTATTTAGCAGAGGTTAAAAAGCAAAGTCTGAGCAATGCAGGAAAAGAAGACCTGTCTATCGTTTTCACGAGTATCCACGGCACCAGTATTACATTGGTGCCGCCAGCTTTGGAGCAATCGGGCTTTAAGAAAGTGTCGATCGTTGCGGAACAAGCGGAGCCCGATGGTAATTTCCCAACGGTAAAATCGCCTAATCCTGAAGAGCCAGAGGCCTTGAATTTAGCTTTAAAACAAGCTGAGACTATTGATGCCGATATGGTTATTGGTACCGATCCGGATGCAGACCGTGTAGGTATTGCCGTACGAAATTTGGAAGGTGAATTGGAACTCCTAAATGGTAACCAAGCCGCTTCGGTATTGATTTACTACCTACTGGAACAATGGAAGCATAGGGGTCAATTTACCGGTAAAGAATTCGTTGCAAAGACTATTGTTACCACTGATTTGATTGCAAAAATTGCGGAGGCTTATCATGTACCTTGTCCTGAGTGTTTAACCGGTTTTAAATGGATTGCCGATATAATTCGCAATCGTGAAGGTGAAATGACCTTTATCGGTGGAGGAGAGGAGAGTTATGGCTACATGATTGGTGACTTTGTGCGCGATAAGGATGCCGTGGCTTCAGCGGTTATGCTAGCTGAAGCGGCCGCTTATGCGAAATCCAAGGGTAGTAGCTTCTATGAAATGCTCATCGAGGCCTATCATAAGTTTGGATTTTATTTGGAAGTGTTGGTTAGCTTAAAGCGCGAGGGTATGAAGGGCCAGCAAGAAATTGCCCAAATGATGGAAGATTTCCGTCATAAAACT
>CBFHRN010000070.1:0-9279 GCA_965658275.1 Croceimicrobium sp. | reverse complement strand
ATATCGAGAGATATCGTGCGATTATCGCCGAACTAGGTATTAGAAAGTAATTTCTCCCCAAAGAAGGCAATTTTTAAAATTGCCTTCTTTCGTCTTTGTACACATTTACACAGATATATATTAGATGATTCCAAAAGCAATTACCCAGGAAATTCGCCTGGAAGATGGAAGAACTATTACCCTGGAAACAGGCAAGTTGGCTAAGCAAGCCGATGGTTCAGTAGTAGTTCGCATGGGTGACACTATGTTACTCGCAACTGTAGTTTCTAGTAAAGAAGCTAAAGAAGGAGTTGATTTCCTTCCCTTAACCGTTGATTACCGCGAAAAATTCTCCTCCGCCGGCCGTATGCCTGGAGGTTTCCTTAAAAGGGAAGCTCGTCCATCGGACGAAGAAATTTTGGTAATGCGTTTAGTAGACCGCGTATTGCGTCCACTATTCCCCAAAGATTACCATGCTGAAGTGCAGGTAATGATTTCCCTTAACTCATGGGATCCAGATGTGAAGCCTGATGCCCTAGCGGGATTAGCGGCTTCCGCTGCCATTGCCATTTCAGACCTTCCTTTCAACGGACCCATGTCTGAGGTGCGCGTAGGTCGTATCAATGGCCAATTTGTCATTAACCCTAGCCCAAGTCAACTGGAAGAGTCTGATATCGACATGATGGTTGGTGCTACTGCGGATAGCGTAGTGATGGTAGAAGGAGAAATGGACGAGATTTCCGAGCAAGAAATGCTTGAGGCAATCAAAGTGGCCCATGAAGCTATTAAAGACCAAATCAAAGCCCAGTTAGCTTTAGCTGATGCCGTTGAAAAGTCGAAAGTAAAAAGAGAATACAACCACGAGACCCACGACGAAGAGCTACGCGAGAAAATCATGACCGATCTTTACGATAAGGTATATGAAGTAGCTAAAAGTGGATTGAGTAAAGAAGAACGTTCAGAGCAATTCAAAGCGGTTCGTGATGAGTATATGGAAGCCAATTTCAGCGAAGAAGAGCTGGAAGAAAAAGGCGGCCTCATTAAAACGTATTACCACGAGGTAGAATACCACGCCATGCGTAAAATGATCCTTAAGGATCGTCAACGTTTGGATGGTCGTAAATTGAACGAGGTACGTCCTATCTGGTCGGAGATCGATTATTTACCCTCTACCCATGGTTCTGCGGTATTTACCCGCGGAGAAACTCAGTCCCTTACTACCGTTACTTTGGGTAGCAAATTAGACGAGAATAGAATCGACAACGTAACCTTTAGCGGTTCGGAGCGTTTCTACTTACATTATAACTTCCCTCCGTTCTCAACCGGTGAGGCCCGCCCTATCCGAGGAACTAGCCGTCGTGAGATTGGTCATGGAAACTTAGCGCAACGTGCCCTTAAAAACATGATTCCTGAAGATAATTACTACACCATCCGTGTGGTATCTGATATTTTGGAATCCAATGGATCTTCCTCCATGGCTACTGTTTGTGCTGGTACGCTTGCCCTGTTGGACGCTGGTATTAAAATGAAAGCTCCAGTTTCAGGAATTGCCATGGGTTTGATTACCGACGAAAGCGGTGATTATGCAGTTCTAAGTGATATCCTTGGTGATGAAGACCACTTAGGGGATATGGACTTCAAAGTTACAGGTACGAAGAAGGGTATTACAGCTTGTCAGATGGACATAAAGATTTCAGGACTCTCCTATGAGATTTTGGAAAAAGCTCTAATGCAAGCCAACGAAGGTCGTTTACACATCATGGATGAAATGATGAAGACTATCGATGCTCCACGTGCCGAAATGAAACCTCATGCTCCGAAACTTGAAATGATGAAAATTCCTAAGGAATTCATTGGAATGGTTATCGGACCTGGAGGGAAAAATATTCAGAAACTACAATTAGATACAGGAACCACCATTACCATTGAGGAAGATGGTGAGTTTGGTATCATCGAGATCAGCGGTACCGACGCCAATGGTATGGCTAAGGCTGCTGCTCGCATCAAGGAAATTGCCTTTGTTCCAGAAGTAGGTGATGTATTTGATGGTAAAGTACGATCCATTCAGCCTTACGGTGCATTTGTCGAGCTTGCTCCTGGTACCGACGGTTTATTGCACATCTCTGAAATTGCTCACCGCCGATTAAAAACGGTAGATGAGGAAATCAAGGAAGGTGATATCGTTAAGGTAAAATTGATCGGAAAGGATGATCGTGGTAAGCTAAAACTCTCCCGCAAAGTATTGTTGGAAAAGCCAGCTGAAAACTAAAACATCCTTTTTGTAGTTATTTTTAAAACTGCTTTTAATTTTTTGAGCCGATGAGACAGTTAAAGATCACGAAACAGGTTACCAATCGCGAAACCGCTTCACTTGATAAATACCTACAGGAAATTGGTAAGGTAGACCTTATCACTGCTGAGGAAGAAGTGGAGTTGGCACAGCGAATTAAAGCTGGCGACCAGGTCGCTTTGGAGAAATTAACCAAAGCCAACCTTCGATTTGTGGTTTCTGTGGCTAAGCAATACCAAAACCAAGGTCTTACCCTACCGGATTTGATTAATGAAGGAAACTTAGGTCTAATTAAAGCCGCTCAGCGTTTTGATGAAACCCGTGGTTTTAAATTCATATCATATGCTGTATGGTGGATTCGTCAGAGCATTCTTCAGGCTTTAGCCGAGCAATCACGTATTGTTCGTCTTCCGCTTAATAAGATTGGCTCGATCAATAAGATCAACAAATCTTACGCCCAACTAGAACAAGAACACGAGCGTGCTCCCTCACCTGAGGAAATCGCTGATAACTTGGAAATGGGTGAAAATGATGTAAAGGAAAGCATGCGTAACAGCGGTCGCCACATCTCCATGGATGCTCCATTGGTAGAAGGCGAAGACAGCAACCTTTACGACGTATTAAATACTGGTGAAAGTCCAAATCCTGACGACGATTTAATGCAGGACTCTTTACGTACCGAAATCGAGCGCTCTTTAGCGACGCTTACTCCACGTGAAGGAGACGTAGTTCGTTTATACTTCGGATTAGGGGGACAACACCCTATGACCTTGGAAGAGATTGGTGAAAAATTCGATTTGACCCGCGAACGTGTTCGTCAAATCAAAGAAAAAGCGATTCGCCGCTTGAAGCACACTTCTCGAAGCAAGATTTTGAAGACCTATTTAGGTTAATCAAATACGTAGAATTACAGGAAACCCCGACCTTGAGAATCAAGTGTCGGGGTTTTTTATTCATACTTTTGCCAAAATTCTATATCGATGGCTTTAATAGCACCCAGTCTTTTAGCAGCAGATTTTTTAAATCTCGAGCGTGATTGTAAAATGGTTAATGAGAGTGAAGCCGATTGGTTTCATTTAGATGTGATGGATGGGCTTTTCGTACCCAACATTTCATTTGGCTTACCCGTAATTGAAGCTATTAATCGCGTAGCAACAAAAACACTGGATGTGCACTTGATGATCGAAAAGCCAGAGCGCTACATCCAAGATTTTAAAGCGGCTGGTGCAGATGTATTAACGGTTCACTACGAAGCCTCTACCCACTTACACCGCAGCCTTCAAGCTATAAAAGCCGAAGGCATGCAAGCCGGCGTTGCTTTAAATCCTCATACCCCTGTTGAGTTATTGGAGGATGTTTTGGAAGACATCGACTTGGTCTGCATTATGAGCGTGAATCCCGGTTTTGGAGGTCAGAAGTTCATAGAGAACACCTACCGGAAAGTAGAAAAGTTAAAGAATATGATTCTGAAGCGCGCTAGTCAAACCATCATTGAAATAGATGGTGGCGTTAACAATGATAATGCGCCGAAGTTAATTGAGGCTGGTGCGGATGTATTAGTGGCTGGGAGTTTCGTATTCCGTTCCGAAGATCCCATTGGAACCATTGCAGATTTAAAGAAACACTAAGACTCGGGCTTGTATAGCGGACCTTTGTACTCAGCGTTGTCTTTATACGTTTGAATATAACGCTCTTTGCGAGCAGGGTCCACATCATCAAACTTTAATAAAATACCCGTCTCCTCCACGGTCCCGAATGCTTTATTCTTGGCTGTTCCAAAACTGCGCATAGTCGAAGTAAGTGACATGTAACTATTGATAAGTGGTGGAATAGACTCGCCATGTTGCTTCACTACCTGGCCTAAGACTTTACGAGCTTCTTTATAGGGCTGACCTTCAAATAATCCATAATGTGGCGCTAGTTCCTCATCACTCACCAAGGGGACACGCGGTCGCACTAAACCGTCTGGATCGGGGAAGAAATGTTTCATAAAGGCCAGAATCATATTACGTGCTTCCCGATTGTAATGGGGGTACATCGTAACCTTCCCAAACATATATTTCAGGTTGGGATTATCAATCATAATGGATGCCAAACCATCCCATAGGTTATCTAATGCAAAAAGACCTTTGCGTTGAGAGCCTCTTTGATACTTTGGCTGAACAAAAGATCTTCCCAACTCAAGAGTAATGGGAAGATAATCTTCAATAAACTGATTGGAAAGATCAAATAATTTAGAGGTAGCCGATTTTAGCTTACCCTCTTCATCGCGCTCTCCATCGGCACACTTTAACAAGCGGTAACCCGCTAATATTTCCTTATCCTCAGCGTCCCAAACAATTAATTGCTGGTATGGCTTATCGGAAAGATCGTATTGATCGAGGTCTGCAGATTTACCCGTACCACCGCCAGCCGTGCGGAAAGCCACTTCTCTTAAACGACCTACTTCTTGCACAATATTTGGAGCGGTTCGATGATCGCACACATATAGTTGATTACCCCCTTTAGAGGTATGACGCAGAAAGTGTTCTTCTGTTAACTCTGCTATGATGGCGTCTCGGTCGACCGGCTGTATGATGTCTTCCATTATTTCTTCATCTTTTGAGGCAAGGCATAGGTCAAGGATCGCATGTAGTGCGCCCATTCTACCAATGTCTTTGACTTATCAAATGTTTGCCATGGCACTGGCTCCCCAAAACGAATGGTGATGGTTTTCCCTTTCTGCTTAAACATCTCATCTGCCAAATAAAACATCTCCAAGTTCGCTTTCACGCCTAATTTACTACGCCATTTGGAAAGATTATAGAACCAATTCGAATTTCTTCCTTTAATATGCACCGGAATGATGTCTTTCTGGTACTTTTTGGCACGAGCAATAAAGCTTTTTTGCCACTCTAAGTCCCCTATTCCGTCCGATAACTTCCTGGAAACCATACCAGAAGGAAATACTAGAATAGCTAATTCCTTGGCATAAGTTTCTTCAATTATTTGTAGCGCTTTTCTTGGGTTGGCTCCCACTTTATTCACTGGGATAAAAAGAGGCTCTAAGTTTTTAATGTTCATGAGAATGTCATTCACTAAAAACTGGATATCATTTCGCACTTCGCCCACGGCTTTCATAAAAGCAATACCATCTAAACCGCCCAAGGGATGATTCGCGGAAAGAATAATTCCTCCTTCTTTCGGTATATTTTCTAAACCGATGGTTTCCACCTCTGTATCTAAATAGTTTAATCCTGCCCGTACAAAATCGAGTCCGATTTTGTCGCCATACAGGTTCATACACTCATTGAGTTCATCTTGATGGATGATACGTTTGATATAACGCATCACAAAAGCCGGCAACCACTTCGCTAGAGAAGGGTTCTTATCTTCCACTACCTTCTCTAAATCAATGTATTTTTCGGTTGGTACGTTCGAAGTCAAGGTCTATACTTGCTTTTAATTGCGCTCAAAGGTAGCTATTTGTTTAGGATTTTTTAAGCGACATAGTCGGCTAGATAGGCATAATAGCTGGTTAATTGACCTTCCAAATCTGTTTCAGAGGCCCGAGCTAAAATCTCTTGATGGTCCCCATTAAAGAAATGAGGAATTACATTTTTAATAAGTTCATTTCCAAAATCCTCAGAAGCATCTCTAGGCAGCTCGCCTGGCAAATTATCTACCGCACTTACAGCGATGCTATTTTCCTGGGCAAAAGGAACCTCCCTTTCGGTGATGGGGTCGTAGCTATAAAATGGATCGGCAATAGTCGAAGGACGAATGGTACTGGCAACAGGTCCATCGATATCACAGGAAATGTCCGCCACCAGTTTTACATTAAAACGAGTATCTCTAGCCTCTTCCCTGCTGTAAATTAATGGCGAGCCCTCGCCCCAGAAATGGCAAGCGATATACATATCCGCGCATTCGGCATAGGGCAAGAAATTGGATTCATAGCCCTCACTGTTTTGATAAAACTCCTTTCGCGTAAAGGGTTTCCCATCGATGCGCTTAAAGTAATCTTGCACATTTATTTGAGTGAACACCGCTTCTCGATTAAAGTCGTTTCGTAAAAACTCATCCGGATAGACCTGGGTAATTTTAAGCGCTGATAAAATTTCCATCGCGCCACCTGCTACCTTTCCGGCGCCGCTTAGGGCAATGCGAAAGTTTTCCGGTAATTGCACTTTTACCAGCTCCTGCTCTAGTTCCCTGCGGTCTTGACACTGGTGGGCTGGTTTTAACTGGTAATCTCCACTCAACTCGCCGTAGGCTCTAAAACCATTATAGGCCCCTACTATACCCGCATAGCGTCCAAAGCCTAAAACACGTTTACCTCCTGGATCTTTGAGCATTTCATAGTCGATCAAGCGTATTTTCTTCTCTAAAATAGCCTTCAGCAAATCACTGTTGTAGGGCTGTTTTTTATACGTATGGGAAAAAAACAAATAGGTTTTATTCGGAATAAGATCCTCGACTTGGACCTCTTTAACGCCAAGAAGAACTTCACAATCGCTCAAATCTTCCTGTAAAGTAAGGCCCTCCGCGGTATATTCAGCATCACTAAAGCACCGAATAAGACTCGGCTGTATAGCGATTTCAAGCTCTGGATATTTGGTTAGCAGCGCCTTACATTGGCGAGGACTAAGAGCCACTCTTTGGTCGGGTGGGTTTTTTCCTTCTCGGATGATTCCGAATTTCATACAGCATTGTTTATCGCGTAAAGATAAGGTAGCTTTGCGGGTTCCTACAAGTTCTTTATTTAATGGGGCTGATCGGTTTCGACAGCAAGATGAAAGGGGATGTAAGCATGCCGGGCTATGGAGATGTCGCCCGTAAATAAGATGCTTCAATCTATAGTTGGCGAAAACAATTTCGCACTTGCCGCCTAAGCACGCAGTATGCGGCTTTGAGCTAATCCACGCGTAAGACGCGGGAGCAAGTCATTCCTCCGAACCTAAGTCTAGATGGTTTGGATCCAGGAGTGTCATTAAATCTGGACTAACGGGCAAAGGGTTGCGTTGTGCCCGCGACACTGTAATCCGCAATTAAGCTAGTACTCGGGTGTTTGTTCCCAGGTCCTAGTCGAAAATCGAATAACAAAATAAGCATGTAGAAAGCCTTCCGTTTCCTTGTTTGCACCGGGGTTCGACTCCCCGCAGCTCCACCTTCGCTTGCCGAAGCTCTCAAACACCATGCGAGAGCGAAGGCAAGCTTTTTTATTTTGGACACACCTATATTAAACATTCAAACCTTTCGGCAAGCTTCGGTGGAGACACTCCACTTCTTCCATATCAAGCATTGTTCGCCGAAGCTCTCCTTCGCTTGCCGAAGCTCCCAAACGCAGTGCGGGAGCGAAGGCAAGCTTTTTTGTTTTTAGAACCCTTACATATCATTACCTCAACCTGGCAAGTATTAGTTACCGAAGCTCTCTAACCTAGTATAAGAGCGAAGGTAACCTTCGGTGGAGACACTCCACTTCTTCCATCCTAAATACGCCTTGCCGAATTGCTCGCCGGAGCATCCGAACGCAGTGAGGCAGCAAAGGCGTTCCTCGCTCGCCGAAGCTTCCGAGCGCAGAAAGGGAGCGTAGGCGAAAATTGCTCGTAAAGCTCCCAGATATAGTGAGCCCCTAGAAAAATTATAATTATTTGAAAAGCCCTTGAAATGCTTTCTTGAGTAAATTTCTCCTTACCATCCAAAATGGAAAAACAATATGTTTATATCGCTAGGTGCAGTGACGACTCTGTCTACGTAGGATGTACCAAAGATCTTCAAAGACGCATCAAGGATCATAATTCCGGGAAAGTAAAATCAACCGCTTACCGTAGACCTATCAAAATTTTAAGCTACCTAGTATTTAGCGAAAAGCATAAGGCGTACTTTTTCGAAAGATATTTGAAAACAGGTTCAGGACGGGCCTTTCTTAATAAAAGGCTGGTTTAAAGGATTGTTTTACTTTTAGCTTTAAATCCTAATGAAGGCTCGCTTTGCTAAAAAATCGTCTGTACGTACCTCTTACTCTTTTCTTTATCATAAGCCAGCTTTGTCTTAGTGGACAAAGCACCTATTTCAATATCATCCACCCTCCGGGTGATAATAATGCAGATATTATTGAAACGGATTCTTCCTATGTGATAATGCAGCAGGGTAACCCACCCTTCGAGGCTTTGCACCTGCACCACTTTGATAAAACTGGGGCATATTCAAGGACTGACTCTTTTGATTTGGGAACCTTTTACGAAAGTTCCTTTAATGGTATTTGCGACTTTAAGGATGGGTACTTAAAACTAAGTACCATGTATGTTAATCGGGATACCGGCTGGATGCACTTAACGCACTTTGATAGTGCGCTAGACACTTTACAAACTCTAAAATATTCGCATTTAAATCAGTTAAGTACCGAAGCTATAAGTGTTCATTATTTTGCTCCGAACTCTATTATCATTTCTGGGATGTACATGGTTCGTGCTGGACTAAGAGCGCATGGTTACTTATTAGCCTTAGACACTAACTTACAAGTGAAGTGGGAACAGACCTATATCCCGGCAAACCTAAATAGTCAAGGTGGCTTTGTATTTTATGATGTTGCTTCGGTATCTGATGGCGGTTTTTTTATAGGTGGTGAACGTCTTATTTTCGGGACAAATGGACTATCTAGACGAAAAGGAGTCTTGCTTAAAGTCGACAGTATAGGACAGGAGATTTGGCGAGAAGAATTAGATGGTTCTGAAGGAAATCACCGTGTATTGGTAGAGGAAATAGATGATAGTTCTGCTGCCTTTTTCACCACCCGTATTGATTTTCCAGACTCGCAACCCTTTACTCAACTTAGGTTTGGCGTAGCCGATAATAATGGAATCCTACTTGATACCACAATGGGTGGAGTCGTCCGGAATATGACTCCAGACTTTTTTGAATGGTCACCAGACATAGGGTTTATTGGCGGTGGTTTTGCGCAAGGCTTGGGTTTCAAAGGTTATTCGGCTAACATTGACCCAACCGGCTCAATCAACTGGAGAAGAGAA
>CBFHRN010000069.1:0-9534 GCA_965658275.1 Croceimicrobium sp. | reverse complement strand
TGGCAATCGTTATGGAATGGTGCTTCGTATTGGGCAGACTCTAAAAGCTGGGGATCTTAATTTCTCCTACGGTCTGCAAAGTCAGTTTAGCATCGCTAACTTCCATCAAGGAAAAGAAGGTTTACCTGCCGAATTTGACATCAGCCGCAGCGCGAGGTGGGGGGCTTATTTAGGATTGGCCTACCGATTCTAATTTTTTTTAGATGCCTTACAACCTTTTGGAATTGAAATCAATCTATCTAGTATATCCTAATTAATAATTTACAGTTATGAGAATTCAAAGTATAATAGCCGTCATTCTATTTTCGATAGCCCTAGTCGCCTGTAGTAAAGATGAATCCAGCTCAGATCAAGGTGGCTACAGCTTGCGGATCGGCGATAGTTTAAATAAAAAATCCAGCAGTATTCAAGTGCAGAGTGCCATAGCTTTTCTTGAGGAGGTAGAACTTGAGAAGGAAGTTGGTAATGATGACGATGAACTTGAAATCGATATCGAGGGGCGTTTTCGAGTGGACCTACTAACGGGTCTTTCCAGCCCTGAGATACCAACGGCCCAAATAGAGCCTGGTAACTACCATGAGTTGGAATTGGAGTTTGGTGATGAAGATCGGCAGGCTTTTGAGATTTCCGGAACCTATACCGATACCAGCGGGCAAATTTTTAACTTCACATTAAGCACCATAGCTGAGTTGGAGTTCGAAATTGAGGCTGAAGGAAACGGCTTAGTGATACCAGCGGATTACTTTGTAACCCTGAATGTTAATTTTCCCGTAGCCAGCGCTCTAAACAATCTTGATTGGAATTCAGCAAACGTAGGAACAGGAAATACGATCCTAATTAATCAGCAAAACAATAGCGCTTTATTGGCAGCTTTTTTACAAAATTTAAATCTTCAGGTAGATGACTAATCGTAGTCATATTGAGAGAGTGAATAGCCTCCTTTTGGGGGCTATTTTTTGTGCTCTGACCAAAAACGCGGGTCATTAAAAACTCTCCAGGATTATTCCAGAGGGCCCTTCCTTCGCTAATAACGGCATCCCCAATTTCTACGGTCGAACCCCAAATACTTTTTAAACTTAAACCTCTTTCATCTAAATTACCGTTCCAATCCTTGGCGCTAATTTCAACTTGTTGGCAATCATTTTCACAGGGGCAGGTCGACGGCGAAAAGACCTTAATCTCCATGGATTCGCCGAGCATGCTTTCTAAATCGTTTCGCACCATCCGACATCTCATCCTTGCTATTCTCTGGTTTAGCTTTGTGGTTTACCAACTTTATTTAGGTGAGGCCCTAGGCCCCAGGGAGCTTTTATTTATAATGGCCGCCGGCTTATTTGCCTATTTGTTCTATAGCGAATGGACCCATCCTTATGTGGTTCTTAAATACAATAAGTATATTTGCGGCATTTGGTCTAAGAAAAGTTTGGAGTGTGATGACATCAAGTCCTTTGAGGTCAAATCTGGAGTCTTAAAAGTGAGTACAGAAGATAAGTCCATTTCTGTAAACCTCATGCGGCTTACCCAAAAGGATAGAGAATTGATTTATGAACGATTAAAAGCTAGAATGCCTGAAGAGGAGCAAAACTTTAGGGAGGAGCATGGTTTATCCTAAGGCCTTTTTTCTTCCATTATTTCTATTAGCTATTGGGCTTGAGTTGAATGCACAAAATCCTAGTAGATGCGATTTTAAAGGCCGTTATGCTTATTCGTCTGGTGAACCGGCGCGCACTATAAAACGGGATGGCCAGGAGATTCATATTCAGGCTTTGATTTACCAGGAAAGTGAATTGATACTAAAGTCCTGGGGAAGGGCCGAGCTTACTCAGCGGTTTTCTACCTCTGAAACCCCTTTTATTTTGAAAAAACGCTGGAAGACCCATGGTGACACCCTCTTTTTAAGACATAAGGCTGCCGATTTGCCCACGGATACCCTTTTCCTTAATGCCTCGGGCAACCTCGAAGATCGCTATGGAAAGGTCCGATTTTATAAGCAAACCAAGTAATTCAACTAATATTTTAGTTGAATTACTATATTTGTTTTATGGAACAAGTTAATTGGAAGTGGATTGGAGTAGTATTACTCATAGGCTTAGGCGTCTTAAAGTCTAATGCACAGCAGGATACAAGCTATCAGACCATCGATTCATTAATCGAGAGTTCCAATTTTGAGAAGGCCTCTTTATTCCTAAATCAGCAGGAACAAAGGGATGAGGCTTATTATTCACGCGAGGCCAAAGTTAATCTGGCTTTGGGTAGGAGCCTAGACGCTTTAAAAGCCTACGAAGCCTTATTGGCTTTCGATACGGTAAACCTTTAAACGTGATCAACTACTATTTGGCGCTCTGCTATGATGCCTATTACCTCGATAAGAAGCCTGCCTTAGAATACTACGAGCGTTATTTGGCCGATAACAAGGAACCTTATTTAGAATACCTTAAGTATGCGAAAGAGCGCATTTCACAGTTGAAGAAACAGGAGCATTTTCGGACCAGCAAATAGCATCAAATCGCCATTAAGTTTACCTTTCGCGATATAAGTTTCCCTTATAATTATTTAAGGCTCTTCGATTAGGTGATGGATGTTACCACCTGAGAAATGCACTTAGCCCACCTTTGCAGCATGGAAATTTTAGGATACCTACTCGCCGTTGTTATGGGATTAACCCTCGGCCTCCTCGGAGGAGGAGGATCTATCCTTACGGTACCCATCCTGGTTTATGTTTTAGGAATCGAACCTGTTTTGGCTACGGCCTATTCCCTTTTTGTTGTTGGGGGTAGCGCTGTAATTGGAGCCGCGCGCAAGAGCAAACAAGGCTTGGTGGATTGGAAAACGGGAATCATCTTCGCGGTTCCTTCCTTAATCGCGGTGTTTTTTACCCGTTATACGATTGTGCCGGCTATTCCCGAAAGCCTCTTTTTTATAGGTGATTTTGAGCTTACCAAACAAGTGGCTATAATGGTCTTCTTTGCCGTGGTCATGCTCTTAGCTTCTTACTCCATGATAAAAGGTCGTAAAGACCAAGAAGCGGCCAAAGAAAAGCGCTTTAATGCCCCTATGATTCTTTTAGAAGGACTAGTGGTTGGTGTGGTTACGGGTTTAGTAGGTGCGGGAGGAGGCTTTCTTATTGTGCCTGCACTGGTCTTATTGGTTGGTTTGGGTATGAAAGAAGCGGTAGGTACTTCCCTTATTATAATTGCTATCAAAAGTTTAATTGGCTTTGTTGGGGATTTAGGAAGTGGTCAGGCGATCGATTGGACCTTCCTACTAAGTTTTACGGGCTTCGCCATGATAGGTATGTTTGGCGGTATTTACCTCACCAAATATGTGAATGCAAGCTCCTTGAAAAAGGCCTTTGGCTGGTTCGTATTGGTGATGGGCCTATTCATTATTTTAAAAGAAACAATTTTTTAATTTACATATACAATTAGCATACATATGAACGTAGATCAGATATATACAGGATGTTTGGCTCAGGGAGCCTACTATATTGAAAGTAAAGGCGAAGTGGCCATTATTGACCCGCTTCGAGAGGTTCAACCTTACATTGACCGTGCCGAAAAGGATGGTGCCAAAATCAAATACATTTTAGAAACACACTTCCATGCCGACTTCGTGAGTGGCCACCTAACCTTAGCGGAGAAAACTGGAGCAAAAATTGTGTATGGACCAACCGCAAAACCAGGCTTTGATGCGCATACAGCGGAAGATAATGAGGTGCTTAAAGTAGGCGATTTGAGTATCGTGGTTTTACACACTCCGGGTCACACCATGGAGAGTACCACCTACCTTTTGCGCGATGAGCAAGGAAAGGACCACGCCATCTTTACCGGAGACACCTTATTCTTAGGGGATGTTGGTCGACCAGACCTTGCCCAAAAAGCAGCCAGCCTTACGCAGGAGGAATTAGCCGGATTATTATTCGATAGCTTGCGCAACAAATTGATGCCCTTGGCGGATGACGTAACCGTATATCCTGGACACGGTGCGGGTTCGGCTTGTGGTAAGAACATGTCTAAAGAAACGGTAGATACCTTAGGTAATCAAAAGAAGACCAATTACGCTTTACGAGCGGATATGACCAAAGAGGAATTTGTGAAAGAGGTGACAGATGGTTTATTGCCTCCTCCCGTATATTTCCCTGCCAACGTGAAAATGAACAAGGAGGGTTACGACAGCATTGATTCGGTTCTGGATCGTGGATTACGCGCTTTAAACCCCACCGAGTTCGAAGTAGCAGCCAATGAAACCGGCGCTATGGTATTGGATGTTCGTCATCAAAATGACTTTGTAGAAGGCTTTATTCCGTCTTCCATCTTTATTGGAATCGACGACAATTTTGCTCCCTGGGTAGGATCGGTAATCGGCGATGTAAACCAAAACATCCTATTAGTGACCCCAGAAGGTCGTGAAGAAGAAACCGTTACCCGTTTAGCGCGTGTAGGTTTTGATAAAGTCTTAGGTTATCTCAAAGGCGGCGTTAAAGCTTGGGCAGATGCTGGTAAAGAGTTGGATAAGATTGAATCCATTCATGCGACCGAAGCACATCAACGTTTGGAAAAAGAGAAATTGCCCGTGGTGGACGTACGTAAGTTTAGTGAGTACGAGGCAGAGCATGTGGATAATGCCTTAAATATTCCCCTGGATTTCATTAATGATAAAATGGCTGAATTTCCCAAGGAGGAAACTTTTTATGTGCATTGCGCCGGAGGTTACCGCTCAGTTATCGCATCGTCGATTTTAAAGGCCCGTGGTTACCACAACTTGATTGATATCAAAGGAGGTTTCCACGCGATCAAAAACGCTGGTTTCATTGTTACAGACTATGTTTGTCCATCAACACTGAAATAGATGAAGCCCCAATTTTGGAATGAAAAATATGCGGAAGAGCAATTTGTGTACGGCACAAAGCCCAACCGTTTCTTAGAACTAATGTTAGAAAGTCGCCCTTCGGGGCGACTTTTATTTCCCTGTGATGGGGAAGGTCGTAATGCGGTCTACGCGGCAAAACTAGGTTGGGAAGTTCATGCTTTCGATCAGTCTTCCAGAGCCCAAGAAAAAGCATTGGCTTTAGCCGAGCAGGAGGGGGTAACTATCCATTATAGTTTGGGAGATGCGCTCGACTATAATCCAGACCTGCGCTTCGACGCTATCGCCTTGATATATGCACATTTTCCAAGCGCCATCCGCACTCAGATTCACCAAAACCTAATACAGCTTTTAAAGCCCGTGGGCGAATTGTGGTTGGAGGCCTTTGCACCCGGACAGTTGGAATACCAGTCCGGTGGACCCAAAGACCCGAGCATGCTGTACACTCCCGAAATTTTGGAACAAGACTTCCAGGACCTTCAAATCCGACAAGCGGAAATCACCAAGTACGTCTTAGACGAAGGACCCGGCCATAGTGGCATGGGTGAAGTGGTGCGATTTAGAGCAGTGAAGAAATAGAGTGTAGAGTGTAGAGTCTAGAATCTAGAATTTAGAATCTGGATTCTAAGCTCTAAGCTACAAGTTCTATTCTTTAACAAACGGCGGTTTACTCACCACCGCTTTCAATTGCTTGTTGCGCACTTCAATAAAGATTTCGGTGCCTTCGGTATTATAGCCTTTGGCGATGTATCCTAAGCCGATCGCTTTTCCTAGGCTAGGGGATTGGGTACCACTGGTAACGACACCAATTTCTTCGCCTTCGGCATTGAGAATCCGGTAACCGTGACGTGGAATTCCGCGATCTATCATCATAAAGCCATTTAAGCGACGGGTGATTCCCGCTTCTTTTTGCTTTTTCAGGTTTTCACCATTGATAAAGTCTTTGGTGAACTTGGTAATCCAGCCTAGGCCTGCTTCAAGTGGGGAAGTAGTATCATCGATATCGTTTCCATACAAGCAGAATCCTTTTTCCAAGCGAAGGGTATCGCGGGCTCCCAAGCCGATGGGACGAATATCTTCGGCCGCGCCCGCTTCAAATATGGCCTTCCAAACGGCAGCGGCATCTTCATTCTTCACATAGATCTCAAAACCACCCGCTCCGGTATAGCCTGTAGCCGACACAATTACATTTTCAGCGCCAGCGAATAGGCCCTGCTGAAATGTGTAATAGGTCATGTTTGCCAAATCAATATCGGTAAGACTTTGCAAGGCTTGCACTGCACGGGGACCCTGAACGGCAAATAAAGACCATTGATCGGATTGATTATCCAGGGTCACGCTGGCCGGTTTATGGGAATCCAACCAAGCGTAGTCTTTATCAATATTACTGGCGTTCACTACCAACAAATAGTTGTTTTCGCCCAGGCAGTACACCAATAAATCGTCGACTATTCCTCCTTTGTCATTAGGCATGCAGCTGTACTGGATCTTTCCCGCGCTCAATTTAGAAACGTCGTTGGAAGTGGTTTTTTGTAAGAAGTCTAAAGCGCCTTCTCCCGAAACAAAAAACTCGCCCATATGGCTTACATCAAATACGCCGACTTTGGAACGCACGTGTAAGTGCTCGGCATTCAGGCCTTCGTATTGAACAGGCATGTTAAAGCCCGCGAAATCTACCATTTTGCCACCAAGGTCTTGGTGTACTTGATCTAATACTAATTTTTTCATGAGAGGTGTAATTCTATTATCCGTGGATGTGTTCTTTGGTGCCGAAGTCTTTCATGACCTCTGCTTCGAAGCTTAATAATTCATCCCACAATTGGTCTACTTCTTCGCGGTCGCCGAATTCACGTGCGAATTTAAGGAACATGGTGTAGTGATTAGCTTCACTGACCATCAGCTTGCGGTAGAAATCGGAGAGTTCGGTATCTGAAATATTATCCGATAAAACCTTAAAGCGCTCACAACTGCGGGCCTCAATTAAGGCAGCAATAAGCAGTCGATTTACCAAGCGCTTATTGCGATCTCCGGTTTTGGGGAAAAACTGGTTGATGCGATGTACGTATTCGTCTTTGCGTTCGCGACCTAAAGTCAGGCCTCTCTGTAGGATGCGTTTGTGCACCATTTCAAAGTGACTCATTTCTTCGCGAGCCAAGGCCGCCATGGCGGTTACCAATTCCGAATGCTCGGGATAGGTTACCATTAAAGAAATAGCCGTGGAGGCTGCTTTTTGCTCACAATAGGCATGATCGGTTAGAATCTCCTCAATATTCTTTTCGGCAATATTGGCCCAACGCGGATCGGTAGGCAATTTTAATCGTAATACGCTCATTTCCGTGCTTATTTAGCCCTGCAAAACTAATTAATTGTAGGCAGGGAAACACTACCAAAAGGAGCAGATTAGGAGCTCTTAACGGAATTTAGGATCATCGAAGCTGTGAACGAGCATCAGGTCGGAAGGAAGTTCTGAAAAAAGGTATTCCAAATCATCACCAATCATTCGACCCGTATAACCTAATTTGGTATCAGGGGAATTAATGAGAAGCAAGTCAGCTTCGTGTTTTTCCGCTGAATTACTGAGGCTATAGCCAGTTCTCTGCTTGAGGTAATGCATTTCGACTGCCTCTTCCTCATAATGCACCTTGGACTTGATACTTTCAAAATATTGGTAATTGCCTTCATCGGAAGTATGAATGGCAATGTGCCAAGGCTTAAGCTCTAGGCCTTTTGCGATTTCTGAGGCAACGAATAAAGTATGTGCTGATTTGGGATGTTTATTGAGATTGCAAACCAATTGGCCATAGGATTTGGCTTTTCTGCGATTGCTGGGCTTAATCAACAGTACGCTGCAGTTAGCCCATTGTACCAATTGTCGGGCTAAGGAACCCGTATAGTAGCGAATCAATCCTTCTCGGAGTAAAGCGGGCACGATTAGCAAGTCAAATTTAACTTGCTCATTTACCTTTAAAATAGCCTTTGCAGATTCCTCGCTTAGGAAGTTTTTATGCAGTACTAAATCACCTGGGTCCAATTCGCTTAATACGGCATCCAAATCCCTCGCATCGATATTGGCCTTTTCGGATATCAATAGATGTAATTCACTACCAAAGTTTTGGCAGAGTAGGAGGGTGTCCTTCAAATCTTGTTTCAAGGTTTTACCCGACTGAATGCATAAACCGATTTTGGGGAATAGTTTCAAGGTGGTGAATGATTTGTTTAAAGATACAAATTGGTTGGGATTAGGGATTGGATTTGGGATTAGGAATGGTGAGAATTAAATCAGGTAAGGACAAGCTACCTTTGTCCCTGCCTCCCTGCCTCCCTGCCTCCCTGCCTCCCTGCCTGGTTTGGCAGGATTAAAGATCCTTGTTCCGCTGACATTTTAGAGCAAACGACAAAAAGCATGGAGCTTCCTGTGGTCGCTCCAGATTTTTTTATGCCCCGTCGTTCCGCTCAAGCGAGCTTGGCGGCCCGCCGAGGCATAAAAAAAGCCTGACGAGTAAACTCATCAGGCTTTTTTGTCGGGGCGGCAGGATTCGAACCTGCGACCTCCTGCTCCCAAAGCAGGCGCGATAACCGGGCTACGCTACGCCCCGTGGCGGTGAGAGCGGGATTCGAACCCGCGGTACGGTTGCCCGTACGGCAGTTTAGCAAACTACTGGTTTCAGCCACTCACCCATCTCACCGGGTAATCTAAAACTGTAAGGATTCAGTGAATCTACTCGATTCGTCCGTCTACCTTATTTCAAGAACGTCAGATGTTTCATCCGTTATTGGGGCTGCAAATTTAATCAGAGAATTATTCTTGGCAAGCCTTCGCGAAAAATATTTCATCTCTTTTTTAAGATTGTACTTAGGATGGAGAAATTGAAAAATTTTTCCTCTCGCAAGCCTTGCTCCAAAAGGCTTTGGTAAATCTTAGAAGTGTTTATTTAACATTTTTTTAAAAAAGTTGAACAAACTTTAAAACAAGGGGTTAGTAAGACTCACTAAACAATTAATTATCATGAGTACACTTTTAAATGTATTGGAGATTCCAAAAGATGATCCTGTAGCTTTTACCTTCTTTACAGGTTACATGGCGATGTTCGCGGCTTCAATTTTCTTTTTCTTCGAAAGAGGCAGAGCCGATGGTAAATGGAAGTTATCACTCCTAGTTTCCGGCCTAATTACGGGTATTGCAGCAGTACACTATTACTACATGCGTGATTATTACGTAGCCACGGGCGAAAATCCCACGGCTTTACGTTACATCGATTGGACCTTAACGGTGCCTTTAATGTGTGTGGAATTCTACTTATTAACCAAAGCGGCAGGAGCTACTAAGGGTCTTTTATGGAAGTTAATTATAGCTTCGGTTTGGATGTTAGTGTTCGGTTACATTGGTGAAGCTTTCAATCCCGAAGGCGGAGACACTGGTCATTCTGTAATGTATGGTTTCCTTTCAACTCTAGGTTATATCTACATCTTATACACGGCTTGGTTCGGTGAGGTTGCTAAATTATCTCAGCACGACGCCAATGTAGCGAAGAGTGTACGCATCCTAGCTTGGTTTGTATTAGTTGGTTGGGCCATCTATCCTATAGGTTATATGTGTATGCCTGGAGGATGGTTGAACACCGCTTTAGGATGGAGTTCATCTAATGTAGATTTATTCTACAACATTGC
>CBFHRN010000068.1:0-9556 GCA_965658275.1 Croceimicrobium sp. | reverse complement strand
GAAATTGCTCTGTTCGCTTCCCCGGTTTTTATCTTTTGTGCTCACATATAAAGTGAGCTTTTCCGGGCTTTTATTTTCGGGTGGCAGCTTTAATTCGAAGCTTCCGCTGATTACTTTATTGCTTACATCTAAGACTTGATGATGGATGGCAATACTGCCACTATCCAAAACCTCCACATTTTCCATGCGCGGAAGTAATTGATAGTTAATGTGCACATGCGCCTCGTAGGTTTTGTCGTCACTTAAACGAGTGAAAAGGAAGTTCCCGGTTTCTAAACGGTAGTGCACAACACATAAGGTGTCGCTTTGGTATTCGAAGCGAAAGTGAGGACGAAGCGCCATCTCTTGATCGTTATAGAGATAACTTAGATTGTTGGTTTGCAATCCTTCCGGCCCTCTACATGAAAGGGCCGCAATTAGAAATAAAGCAAATACCGAGGCTTTTCGCATAGCACAAAGAAAAGAAATGCCCGCAGCTTTAAAAAGTATTTACGTAGGAGAGATGAACCTTTGTGCTGCGGAAGTCGTAAGATTCATCATTGGTTTGACCCACTGCTAGAAATAACGAAAAGATCCCGCCTTTAGTTTGAAAATTTATACCAGCCCCTAATCCACTGTGCAAGTATTGCTCGTAAAGGGCTTTACCAGTGTTCTCCGAATAAGCTAGATCTCCAAAAACACAGAGGTAATCGTAGGATCCGAGCATATAGCGAATTTCGCTTCGCAGGAGTCCATAAGCATTGCTGAAAAGACTTAATTCGTTGAAACCTCGCAAACTATGGATGCCTCCGAGTCGCAATAGTTCATTTTCAAAGAGGGGAGAACCTCCTATACCCTCTGTGCGCACTTCTTGATGCCAAACCCAATTTTTCAGAAAATTCCGATAGTAGGCCGCTGAAAAGTTCCAATCGTATTGCTGCCATTGCTCTTCATTCGCTTCGCGACTGGCGCTACCCAAATGGATATCCAAATTGTAGCCTTTCGTAGCTACGATGCTTTGGTTGAGTCGCATCAGGCGAAAGCCAAGGCTAAGTCCAACACTACGATAAGTACCCAGGTTTTGGAAACTGGGACTGCCAGCTCCCAAAGCATTGGATGATTTAAATTGACCATTGATGTCAAAAAAGGCTTGATAAGCCAAGCGATAGTTTAAACCGAGCATGTATTGGCGACGAATAAAACTACTGTCTTGGCGGAATAGCTCTAAACCCGCATGGATTCCGATAGGACTGCCTAAAAGATAGGGATAGGCGAAACTAAGATGGAAATCTTGAACCGACTGATCCGGACTGCGCCACCGAAGGTTTACAGATTCCCCTTTATTAAAGGTATTTAGGAGTTTTAAATTAAAGTCTCCATTTAGAGTACTGCGTCCATCCGCTTCCGTATTTAAGCCTACTACACCACTAATTTGATTAGCGCCACGTTTATTGAGGTAGAGGTACAAATGACTGCCATCGGGATAAAAGGCCACGGCTGGTGCTCGGCTGGCACTTAGGTAGCTGCTCGCCCTTAATTTTTGTTGCAATTGATGTAGGTAACCATCGCTATAAATTTGACCTTTTTGCCAATCGGTTTCGTAGTGCAATAAAATCGGGTCTACTTCCTCGTAACCCAATACAATTAGGGAGTCAAAGTGGTATTTAAGACCTTTTTCGATACTTCCATAAGCATAGAGTGCATGGTTTGTAATGCGATAGTTCCGAATGGTGATTTGGGCAAAGGGATAGCCCTGGTCGGCATAGCGCCTCAAGGCTAGTTCTACGGATTCTTGCCAGTTCGAATCGTTTAAGGTGCGCCCTTTGAGATCAAAGTCTAAGCTATCAATTTGCAAATGCCCTAAGCTAATTTTTGGACCTAAGTGAATGACGCTATCTTCTTTTTGCAGTAACCAGAATCCCGCTTTTCGAAAGGCAATCTCTTTGGCTGCCCAGCTTATTAAGTCTGGATCTTCAACAATCGCCTTTCCTTCCTTTTCCCAAAGGGCTACTTCACTTATTAGGACGTATTGAGCCCGAGTTTGGAAGGAAAACAAGAAGACTATTAAGACTAATCTCACCAAGGTAATTGCCAGTTTATAGGTTCTTTTCCCTGCCGATTTAGATAATCATTACAGCGCGAGAAAGGTTTGGAATTAAAAAAGCCATGGCGCGCCGAAAGTGGCGATGGATGGGCAGATTGAATGATGAAATGCTTTTGGGAATCTATTAAATTCAACTTTTTTTGGGCAAAATTCCCCCAAAGAATGAAGACCATTCCACTTTTCTGATCCGATAATTCCTGAATCACCCCATTCGTAAATTCTGCCCAACCCCATTTTTGATGAGAGCCGGCTTTACCTGCTTCGACCGTTAAAAAGCTATTGAGTAGCAATACTCCTTGCTCAGCCCAAGCATTTAAGTCACCTCCCAGAGCTGGATTTATTTTTAGGTCAGATTGAAGCTCCTTATAGATGTTACGAAGACTTGGCGGTATTTTTTGACCAAGGGGAACCGAAAAGGATAAACCATGTGCTTGGTTAGGACCATGGTAGGGGTCTTGCCCGAGGAGCAATACTTTTGTTTTAGCCCAAGGACTGGCTTTGAAGGCCGCGAACCTTAGCTCTTTTGGGGGATAGATTTTGGTTTGAGCCTCCTCCTCATCCAGCCGGCTCAGTAAGTTCTGAAACTTGTCGGCATGCCAATGGCTTTTTAAATGGCGCTGCCATTCTGGATCCTCTATGTATTTATCTATGGGATAGGATACCACGATATGGTTTTTGTAGTTATCTATTAAGGCATAGGGTTAGCGCAAAAAGTCTAACTTTGTTGCAAGCTATTTTAAAATATCTTAATCATAAAGAACATGAAAAAAGTATTGGTTGCGGTGCTAATGATTTTAGGAACTTTAGTGGTTCAGTCTTGTGGAAGTGCAGAGAAATGTCCTGCCTATACCGCCGCACCAGAGGTTGAGCAGTTTAATGTGTAATGATTCGAAGAGAACTTGAAGCACCCTCTCAAGTAGAGGAAATCGACCAAATTTCCGAAAGAGGGGCGGTTGTTATTTTCAAGCACTCCACCCGTTGTCCGATCAGTTCTATGGCCTGGCGACGCATTTCACAAGGTTGGGATAAAGATTTGGAGGAAATTCCATTTTATTATCTCGATCTTTTACGTTTTCGGGAAACCTCTGATAAAGTGAGCGTCCATTATGGCGTGCAGCATGAATCGCCCCAGATCATCGTCGTAGAAAATAGACAGGTGATCTACCAAACCTCCCACAATGGAATAAACGTTAAGGATATAAAGGCACTACTACATGCGTAAAGCTATTCTTTTATTTTCAGCCCTTCTATTGAGCTTGTCAGCGCAAGCTCAGTTAGACACTGATGCTGATTTTAAAAGAACTGTAAAAGATAGAGCCTATCAGGGAGGGGTGATGTTTCATTCAAGAGGCTATGCCGTAACTGGGAAGTATCTCAAGTACACAGATGGCTACACAGCCAAAGGCTTAGAAATTGATTTTTCAAAAATTCGCCATCCGAAAGAAACCATCTCTTCGGAAGACATCTTTAATAATTACCGTGGTTATGTGAAAGGGAGAATTAATTCCTTCTATACCCTGCGGTTGGGTTATGCTCAAGAAAAGGTTTTATTTGATAAAACGGATCAAGGCTCGATTTCCATGGCTTGGGTTTACAGTGGTGGCCTTTCCTTAGGCTTGTTAAAGCCCATTTATCTAAGTGTTGATGAATTTGGAGATGACGGGGATATTTACCAAAATATCATTAGATATACAGGTGAAACCAATCCGGCCAATATTAATGGCGAAGCGAATTTTTTTAGAGGAATTGAGGAAACCAAAATAAAACCAGGCGTCTATCTTAAAACGGGAATCAATTTTGATTACCAATTTTTAGATGAGAAAATCACCAATATGGAGGCGGGACTGATCTACGATTATTATTTTTCAGAGGTCCCTATTTTCTACGAAGGTGAAGATGATGTAAACTGGACGGGCTTTTTTCAGTTATACATAACAGTAAACTTTGGCTATAAGCTGAATAAATGATGAGTGAAGCTGTGGAAATGAAAGCTCCCGCAAAGGAGCAAACTAAAATAAGCAAAGGAAAACCCAAGTGGCTTCGGGTAAAATTACCTACGGGTAAGAATTACCGAAATGTGCGCAACTTGGTTGATAATTACGACCTGCATACCATTTGCGAAAGTGGCAATTGTCCGAATATGGGCGAATGTTGGGGTGCTGGTACCGCGACTTTCATGATTTTAGGGAACACCTGTACGCGTTCTTGTGGATTTTGCGCAGTGGCTACAGGCCGCCCTGATAGTGTGGATTGGGATGAACCTGAGCGTGTCGCCCGTTCGGTGAAATTGATGAAGGTGAAGCATTGCGTAATTACTTCGGTCGATCGCGATGACCTGCGGGATGGCGGTTCTATTATCTGGCGAGAAACGGTAAGAGCGGTGCGCCGCATGAGCCCCGGCACGACGATGGAAACTTTAATTCCCGACTTTAAGGGCGAATGGCATAATATAGATCGGATCGTAGATGCGGCACCCGAAATTGTTTCGCATAATATGGAAACAGTTCGTCGTTTAACCCGAAAGGTGCGTATACAGGCGCAATACGATCGTAGTTTAGAGGTTTTGCGATACTTGAAGGATCAAGGGCTCCCTCGCACCAAATCCGGAATTATGCTCGGATTAGGTGAAAAAGAAGAAGAAGTTATTGAAAGTTTAAAAGACCTCCGGGAAGCGAAAGTGGACATCGTAACCTTGGGGCAATATTTACAGCCAACTCCGAAGCATCTGCCTGTGCAAGAATTTGTTACGCCCGAGCAATTTGAGAAGTATAAGGAGATTGGATTGGAAATGGGTTTCCGATATGTGGAGAGCGGACCTTTGGTACGCTCATCTTATCATGCGGAAAGACATATGTTTTAATTAAGTATTAAGTTTTAGCAATTATATTTGTCGCACACGATAAAAACGGATAAACGAATGAAAAGAGGATTACTTTTCTCCATTAGTGGCCTAATGATAGCAGGATCTGCATTGTGGATAGGAAATGCCGCTAATCAAAAAGAATATTATCAACCTCGCACTGAGAGTGTTGAATCAAATGATGCCCGCGGTTACCAAAACTTTATGGCGAACTTGCGCATGAACCCCGAGACGGGTAAAGTGGAGCAATCAGACATTCTGGCGGCTCGCGAAGAGTTACAGCGTATGGGCAAGACCAACTCCTCACTCAACTTGCAGTGGACGGAAATGGGGCCCGACGATATGGGAGGCCGTACCCGTGCTATTTTATTTGATCGTAATGACCCCAATAAAATGTGGGCAGCCTCCGTAAGTGGTGGAATCTTTTACAGTCCAAACAAGGGCCGTAGTTGGTTGGTAGTGGATGACGCTATGAGCAATTTGGCGGTAATAAGTTTAGCGCAGGCCAGTAATGGCGATATTTACGCTGGTACGGGTGAGGACATGTATTATTTTGCTAGTGGAAGCCGTTCAGCTGGTATATTGGGAGCGGGAGTGTTTAAATCCACGGATGGTGGACAGACCTTTACTCAATTGGCCAGCACAGACCCAAGTAATAACCCTAATGAGGGTTGGGAGTCTGTAGGTAAGATTGAAACCGACCCTACCAACGCCAACCGAATTTATGCCGCCACAAATGAAGGTTTAAAAGTGAGTAATGATGCGGGTGCTACCTGGGTAGATGCTGGTATGGGTTCTAACCCCTCTTTAGATTTAAAGGTGACTCCTAGTGGTGCCGTTTTCACTAAGGTTGGAACAAGAATCTGGAAGTCAACGAATGGTAATCCAGGATCTTTTACAGAACTCACCTCCATTTCAGGTGATCCCAACACTATCGTTCGCCCTAGTGGGGATCGTATGCGAATTGCGGTTTCTCCGCAAGACGAAAATTACATTTACATCTTGGAGACCCAAGGTGGTGATTACAAGGCGATGTACAAATCGACCGATGGCGGTACGACGTTTACCCCGGTTCAAACCATCGCTGGTGCTTTAAATCCCATTGACCAGGCACCTTTTGCCGTGGCTTTGGAGGTGGACCCAAAAGACAAGGATCGTGTTTTAATTGGAGGTTTAACCTTGTGGGAGTATTCTGAGGATGATGGCTGGCAACAAATCGCAAGTCGATCTGCCTTTGCCACTAACCTTTACGTGCACGTAGACATTCATGAAATCGAATGGAATCCGCACGATTCTACCGAAATTTGGGTGGGTAATGACGGGGGCTTATTTAAGTCTGAGAATGATGGCCTTACTTGGTTGGAAGAGAATAAGGGTTATGCCACTATTCAGTTTTATAATATGGATGTATCCCTAACGGGTGATTTATTGGGAGGAACTCAGGATAATGGAACGCTTTTAATAACTCCGAACTCGGGTCTTCCCAAAGGAGCTTTCCGTACGAACAGTATCCTCCAGCCTAGTGGTCAGCTCGTTGATGGTGATGGTGGTTTTACGGCCTTTTCTAAATTAGATCCAGAAGTGCGATTTAAAGCGATGCAATACGGTCGTTTAGGTCGCTCTATTAATTCTGGAGACGAATATGCATACTTCTATGCGAACCGCATGATTGGTCGTTATAACGCTTTCTCTCAGGCTTTCGCAGGCTTCGTAACACCCTTCCGTTTATGGGAGAAGTTAGACGATCCAAATTCATGGGATAGTGTATTCTTTAGTGCGGATACGATAAACCTAAGTATTGGCTTCGGAAACGGAAATACACGCTATACTGGTCAATTCAGCAAGCCTCAGGCATCAACTAAATTTATTGCTTCAACTTTCCGTGCCGTGGCAGGGGGGCAAACGTTAACTGCTGATGCTAGTGGTAATCTTAGCGGAGATGGTTCTGGTACCTTTGATGCGGTAACAGGTCAATTCACCTTAGATTTTGCAATCCCAACGAGCTTGGAAATCCGCACGAGTGTGGGTACGGAGTATGATCCAGGGGCGATTATTACCGTAGAAAGTGAAACGGGCGAGTTGCCCATTACGCATACCTTAACGAATGGCCTTGCTAGTGGTGATACAGCTATGATTCAAGATCCCGTTCAGGCAATGTTTGTAGTAGGTTTAACCTCTTACAACAATGCTTCTCAACCAGGTAATAAAGGTGGAGGTATTTGGATGACGCGTAACGTTCTATCCGATCGTACGCAAACGCCAGAATGGTGGCATATTGGGGCTTTAAACGATGAAGAGACCCCCTCAACTATAGAATTTAGTCATGACGGCGATGCCGTTTATGTAGGTACTAATGCCGGACGCGTGTATCGCTTCTCTAACCTTACCAATGCGCGTAGCGAGGAAACGGCGGATATCGATATTGATTACTTGCAAAACCCTCCAGCACCTAGCCAAGCGGTGGTTGAGGCCAAGGTAATTTTAGCAGTTGGACGTTACATTACGGGCATCGGAATTGATAGGGAAGACCCAGACCGTCTTATCGTTACTGCTGGTGGATACGGAGGTGCTTTGCCTCATGTTTACTACACTGAACAAGCGACCTCTCCAAGTCTTACTACGGCAGGTTTTGTATCCAAAGACGGAGACTTACCTAACATGCCAATTTACGATGCCGTGTTTAACTACAACGACGCGAATGGTGGTCAAGTAATCTTAGGCACTGATTTAGGTGTATTCTCTACCAGTGACATTACGGCGAGCAGTGTTACTTGGACTCAAGAGAACCAAGGTATGCCGAATGTACCGGTGTTTGATCTTTTACAAACTCGTACCGTTCGTTACGACTTAAAGACGAATCTAGATTTCGAAGGAGCCATTTATGCGGCTACGCACGGTCGTGGAATCTTTAAGACGAGCACCACTGCGGATTACGTTGGGGTTGATAATCCTACGATCGAGCCTAAGGAGGTACAAGAACAATTAGGGGTTTATCCTAACCCAGTTAAGGACTTCGTTAATGTGGAGCTTAACTTAGAGGCCAAATCAGATTTACAAATCACGGTACGTGATATGACCGGACGTATGGTTCGGGCAATGAACTACAATGACGTAGATCGCGGTACCGAAAGCTTACGCCTAAACCTATCAGCTTTAAAGAATGGCAATTATATCATTAGCCTTATTAATGGTAATGATGTGAAAACCGCCAAAATGATCGTAAGACATTAAGAATCTATATTTTCTAAGAAAGCCTTCTCCTCGGAGAGGGCTTTTTTGTTTGAGACCATGAGAATTGCAATTAATGGATTTGGACGCATCGGGAGAAGCTTGATGCGAGTATTGGAAAAGTATCCAACTATTGAGGTGGTGGCGATCAATGACCTCGCTGAAACCGCAAATTTGGCACATCTATTAAAATACGATACGACCCACCGCTTGTTTCCTTCGGATATCAGTTTCGAAGGGGATCAATTAATAGTAGGTAGGCATAGAATTGCCGTAACGCATAAGGCTAAGCCCGAACAGCTGCCTTGGAAAGCCTTGGATCTCGATGTGATTGTGGAAGCAACGGGGCAGTTTCGCAGCCGAGAGAAGCTTCAGAATCATTTATCTCTGGCCGAACGTGTCATTTTAAGTGCACCGCCTTTGGATGATACCAAAACTATTGTCATGGGGATTAACGAGGGCTTGATACAAGTTGAGGACCGCATTTTGTCCAATGCCTCTTGTACTACAAATAGTGCCGCACCTCTCATTAAGGTGATTCAGGATTTATGCGGGATAGAGCATGCTTTTATTACTACGGTGCATAGTTATACAACCGATCAGCAATTGCAGGACGGTCCTCATAAGGATTTTCGGAGAGGACGGGCTGCAGCGGAGTCGATTGTACCAACGACAACCGGAGCAGCTAAGGCAATCACTAAAATTTTCCCAGCCTTAGAAGGTGCTATTGGTGGCGCAGGGATTCGAGTTCCGGTACCTGATGGAAGTTTAACCGATATCACCTTTACCGTAAAAAAAACCGCCTCTTTGGAGGCGGTTCATGAAGCTTTTTGGCAAGCTTCGCAATCTTATTTAAAACCTTATTTGGGCTATACGAAAGATCCTATAGTCTCTAGAGATGTTATCGGAAGTCCTTATTCCTGTCTTTACGACGAGGGGCTTAGCGCTGTTTTGGGCCCGATGCTCAAAGTGGTAGCATGGTACGACAATGAGATGGGCTATTCACATCGCTTGGTAGACCTTATGAATTATCTACAAGATACCTTCTAAGATGGGGCTTAATTGAGAAGGGTGGATATTCTTCTCAATGATTTTACCTTCTGCATCAATGAGTACGGTGAAAGGAATACTTTGGATGCCGTACTGTTGGGCAGCGGCGCTATTCCAGCCTTTTAAATCACTAACGTGATTGTCCCAGCTCAGACCATCTTGTTCTATCGCCGCTAACCAATCCTGTTGCGGAGTTTGTTGCTGCGCTAAACCATCTAAGGAAACACTAAACACCGTAAAGCCTTGATCTTTAAATTGGTTGTAAACCTTCACCAATTCGGGGTTAGCCGCGCGACAAGGTCGACACCATGCTGCCCAAAAGTCAATTAAAACGA
>CBFHRN010000067.1:0-9632 GCA_965658275.1 Croceimicrobium sp. | reverse complement strand
GTTAAAGATCCCGCTTTGGTCTAGGCGGTCCAAGCGTACTTTCCCAGAGGCATGTAAGATGTAATTGTCTTTTAGAATGATGCCAACATGGGTAATCCGCCCTTCCTTATTGTCGAAAAAGGCTAAGTCACCTGGTTCCGATTCTTCAATAAAGCTAAGCGTTTCACCAAGCTCGGCTTGCTGGTAGGCATCTCTTGGGATTTGATGTCCGCAGAGGCGATACACCATTTGGGTAAAGCCCGAGCAGTCGATCCCAAAGGGCGTGCGACCACCCCATAGATAGGGAGCATGGAGGTATTGAAAAGCGACTTCAATCAATTGCTCTCGGTTTTGCTTCTTATGCACAGCAGGCCCGTTGAAATGAAATTTTTCATCGGCCAGCTTAAAATTATTTTCCTTGTCTAAATTAGGAATCAAAGAACCCAAGAAGATGGGGAAGAAGCTTCCCCCATCCACTTGAGAAACAATTTCAATTAAATCAGAGGCAATCCACAATTTGGCTTTGGCGCGTCGTTCCGCTTGTTTTTCATCCATGGGATGAAATTGCTTGCGATCGATCCAACCTTCATAACGGTCGTGGTGCAAACGAACCCGAAGCCATTTTTTGCGCTGCTCTAAGACATCATAGCTTTCCCCAAAAACCACTTGATTCACCATTTCTGATGCATCCGAGGCTTCTAGGCGCATAGGAATGACACTTAGTTTGCAGATACCTTTGACCATTTATTAGCCTAGATTTTCAATTACCATAGCTGAGGCACCCCCGCCACCATTACAAATACCAGCGGCACCTATTTTGCCACCATTTTGCTTCAATACATTAATTAGCGTAACGATAATTCTTGCACCAGAAGCACCCAGAGGGTGTCCCATGGATACCGCTCCGCCATTAACATTGGTTTTGGCGGCATCGATACCTAAAATTTTGATATTGGCCAGACCAACCACCGAGAAGGCCTCATTTAATTCAAAGGCGTCTACTTGCTCCAAGCTAACTCCTGCTTTATCGAGGGCTTTTGGTAAAGCTTTGGCCGGAGCAGTGGTAAACCATTTGGGTTCATGCGCAGCATCTGCGTAGCCGGTAATCTTAGCGAGAGGCTTTAAACCTAAGGCAGCGGCCTTTTCGGCCGACATCAGTACTAAAGCAGCAGCGCCATCATTGATGTTGGAAGCATTAGCTGCGGTAACCGTTCCTTCTTTATCAAATACGGGACGCAGAGTAGGAACCTTTTCAGCTTTTACTTTAAATACATCTTCATCATTATTTACAACCATCGGTTCACCCCGACGCTGTGGGATGGAAACCGGGATTACTTCCTCGTCAAACTTGCCGTTCTTCCAAGACTCGGCACTTCTGCGGTAGCTTTCCAAAGCAAAATTATCTTGCTCTTCGCGGCTAAACTCCATGTCTTTGGCACATAATTCGGCACAATTACCCATATGCACACCGTCGTAAACATCGATTAGCCCATCGCGTAATAAGCCGTCTTTCATTTTGATGTCTCCTAGCTTTACGCCATTGCGACCATCCAAATAATGTGGCACATTACTCATGCTTTCCATACCACCGGCTACCACAACATCGGCGTCGCCACATCGAATCGCTTGAGCCGCTTGCATGAGGGCTTTCATGCCGGAAGAACATACTTTATTAACCGTTGTACAAGGAACAGTATCAGGGATTCCAGCGCCCATGGCGGCTTGGCGGGCAGGAGCCTGACCTACGCCGGCCTGCAGCACATTACCCATAAGTACTTCCTGCACTTCGCTGGGGTCTAAATTGATTTTATCCAATGCGCCCTTAATGGCAATGGAACCTAATTGTGTGGCGCTTAGGCTTGATAAACTGCCTAAGAATCCGCCAAGGGGAGTTCTTACTGCCGAAACAATAATTACATCTTTCATGAGAGGTGATTTTTAAGATTATAAGACAGAATACCGCTCCTTAGCCAAATGTTTACTAATTTGTTGAGAGACAAGAGTGTTGAATGCATGCGGTATTCTAAGATTTGTCTTTACTTAGCAATGTGGGCGAAATTAAATAAAATAAGCCTTTAAATTAGCGGCTTCCATGAGAAAGCTAATCCTCTTAATTCAAAACTATCAAACACAGATATCCACGGTCTTGCTCTTTTTGAGTTCGATTGCCCTAGTGGTATATCTCAGTCCGCGGGAAGCAAAATTTAAATATGAATTTCAGCGGTCGAAACCTTGGCAGCATGAAAACTTGCTGGCACCCTTCGATTTTGCGATTGAAAAGACTGAAGAGGAATTGACGAGCGAACGGTCTAATTTGCAAGAAAGCAAAACTGTTTTTTTGAAGTGGGACGCGGAACAGGGAGCTCGAATCTTGTCCAATTTTGAGGAAGACTTCATGAATTCATGGTCGGATGCAAAGTCGGCGGGGCGTTTCGAGCTAAGCGGTGATAGTTTAGATCAAGTGGGTCTTAGAGACAGTCTTTTAAAGGAAGGAGTCTTGCAAATCCAAAGGCTTACCGCTAAAGGTATTTTGCAGCCTAGTGACGATGCCTTGGTTCAAGATTTTGGTGAGGTGCTCCTTCTAAAGGAGGGCCTAAGTAAACCCGTCGAAATACAAGATTTCCTTAATATTAGAGATGCTGCCGAAGCAGCTAGATCAGCAGTAAAGCAGGCTTTTTCGGCCGAATTGAGCGCTTTCCTTGCGGCGCGTATCAGTGCAAATCTTCGCTATAATGTCTTTTTCGATTTGGAGACGACTCAAAAATATTTAGATAATCAGCTTAACTCCATTACACCGACCCGCGGAATGGTGGAAAAGGGGGAGCTCATTATCGCGCAAGGTAACCTGGTAGATGAGGGCCGCTATGCCAAGCTAAAGTCATTGAAAGTGGTTTATGAAGGTTCTTTAGCAGGCTCTAACTCCTATTACGGCTTGCTTTTCGGGCAAATATTGCTCATTGGGATTCTATTCTTGGCGATTTTTGCCTACTTACGGCAGTTCGACCGATTGGTTTTAGAAGATATCGCCCGACTCACCTTCATCTTATTGAATATCCTAATTATGGTAGGTGTGGCGCGCCTCATTGCTCGATGGGATCCAGATTTCCTCTACCTCGTGCCTTTCGCCATTTTACCGATGGTGATCCGTTCCTTTTTTGATATTCGCCTAGCCTTATTTATGCACTTTATCGCGATGCTTCTCATTGCCTTCCAAGTGCCCAATAGTTTTGAATTTATACTCCTTCAGTTTGTAGCTGGGATATTTGCAGTCTTGCTGGTAAACAATTTATATAAACGGCGGGACCTTTTCCTTACAGCGGCTAAGATCACCTTGGTATATGCCGTTTCCTATTTCAGTTTGGCGATTTTACAGGAAGGTAGTTTGGGGAGTATCGACTATACCGTATTCGGCTATTTCATGGCCAATGGACTACTTACTCTAGTGTCCTTTCCACTCATCTATTTTGAAGAGCGTTTATTTGGTTTGGTTTCCGAGATATCATTGCTCGAGCTTAGTGATACTAATAATCCCTTGCTTCGGGAAATGGCCGAGATTGCTCCGGGTACTTTCCAGCACGTGATGCAGGTGGCAAATCTGACCGAGAACGCATGCCTTGCAATCGGTGGTAACGCGCTGCTAGCTCGCACGGGTGCCTTGTATCACGATATTGGTAAGCTGCAAAGCCCTATGTACTTTATTGAGAACCAAAGCACCGGTATTAACCCTCATAATGAATTAAGTTTTGAGGAAAGCGCCGAGATTATAATTGGCCATGTCGGCGATGGTATTCAATTAGCGAAAGAGCATAAGCTTCCTGATGTTCTTATTGACTTTATTCGAACACATCATGGGACTTCTACGGTAATGTATTTTTACCGACAGTACATTAAAGATTTCCCCGAGGATGAAAAAGCTTTAGAAAAGTTCACTTATCCTGGCCCCAAGCCATTTTCCAAAGAAACAGCGGTATTAATGATGGCAGATACCGTTGAGGCGGCCAGCAGGAGCATTCAAAACCCAGATCACGACCAGATAGATTCTTTGGTGGAGAAATTGATTGACGCCCAGATATCCAGCGGTCAGTTTGAAAATGCCCCCATCACCCTACGTGAAATCCGAACGGTGAAAAAGATATTTAAGAAGATGCTGATGAATATTTACCACGTCCGCATCAAGTATCCCGATTAGGGATTAAAAACCTCTAAAACTGGAAGCGCTTCATTGCCAAAATTAAATAGGGCTTGATTCTCCCAAGGCGAGGCATTAGTGGCGGTATCACCTTTCCAGGCGATTAATTCACCACCCCAATAGCAAAAGCCCTGGATGCGATCATTTCTTTCGCAAATGGCCCTAATCTCGGCTAAGAATTCTTTCTGACCTTCTGCAGTGGCTGGGTAGCGCGGAATTAGCTGCGATTCTAAACCGACGATATTGTTGGTCCAATCATTCCAATCCAGGGTGAAAGGATAGGCCGTTTCAGCGATATAAAGATCCTTATCAAATACTTCGGTTAATTCTTCAGCGGCAAGGCTTAAACTGCTCAAACTTTTTCCATGCCATTTTGGATAATAGGAAAGGCCGATGCAATCGTAAATAGAAGAAGGGATTTCATTGAAAAAGTCTTTCGCACCAGCAAATCCGGCGTAATGCAACATTATTTCGCTGCTTGATCCTGCCTCTCTTACCGCCTGACTCGCGGTCTCTAAGAGGGCCTGGAATTGCTCAGGATTACTAAAGCGATTCCCCATAGGATGAATGAAGCCATTATTGATTTCATTTCCAATTTGAACAATGTCAGCGTCAATTTGCTGGCTAATCCTAAAGGTATATTGATAAATAGAATCTTTCAGGCTTTCGAATTCAAGATTAGACCAGGCAGCTGGCGGGTTCTGTTGACTAGGGTCGGCCCAAGTGTCTGAATAATGAAGACTTAGCCAGATTTTAAAGCCTCTAGATTTTAGCTCATGAGCAAAGCTATCCACTTCAGCCAAAGAGCTGGTTCTTCCATCAGGGCTATGCCATAGCTTGAGTCGAACCGTATTAATACCTTCCGCTTCTAAAATATCAAGGAAAGCTTGGATCTCGCCATTCCTGTTTTTGAATTCAGGATTATAACTGGCAATCTCCGGCCAGCGTGAAAGATCGGCGCTCCGAAGGAGTTCCTGTACTTGGTTTGATTTAGCAGAATCAACAGACCCAGGCTTTGAGCAGGAAGGCAGACTGATTAGAAAGCCCAAGAGGGCTATTAGCTTAAAGCTTTTAATCGCTTTATTCCGATGCATTTTCTAAAACTTCTTCAGCGGCTAGTTTCCCAAAGATCGGGGAATGGTTGGTAGGAATGAAGTCCATCTCAGACATGTCAAAACGCTCTTGATAATAGCTGCGGTATTGATTTAAGAATCCCTCATGGTCGGAGCAAATAATTAAGCTATCATCTTCGCTTTCAAATAAAGCCATTTGATAGCCTTTTTTTTCCCATAAATAGCGATTGGGGATAAGTGGCGCCTTAGCTAAAAAAACGTGGTCTACGTTGTATAAACGATGTTTGGGTCTAAGTAAATAGCTTTTCATGGAACTTGATTTGAATATTCCTTTAAAGATAGTCAGGAATACTATAAAGTAAAAAGCTTTAAATCAATTATTTAATAAGCAAAGGAAAGCTCTCGCCATTAATAACAAGGAAATACTGACCACTCGGCAGTTCTGGAAGCTTTAAGGTAAATTCTTCTTGACCGACGAAAACATGATCCGGGCTTTTCACGACGCTTTTGCCATCTCTTGCTAACAACTCAAACTGCATAGCGGGTTTACCTTCCCCTAAGAATCGAATTCTCACAAATTTTTCAGCGGGATTAGGGAAAACTTCAAACTGGCTGCTGTTCAAGTGTAAATCAGCTCCTTCGGATAGACTCTCCTTACTATTGGCAAAACAATAATCTCCATCAAGTACGGGGTCGAGGCTAAAACTTCCAATTTTAGAATTTGGACTGCTTACTTGCTTGCTAGCATAAGGGTAAAGGCTCCATTGATCACTCCCCTTAGCCCGATAAAGCAAAACCAGAGAGTCATTTCCATTTTGCAATAAGCTTTGATCTCGGCCCCGATTGCTTCCATCAAAACGGACTTCGGCGCTAATGCTGGTATTCTGGTAATACAATTGCTGCAGGGTAAAGTACCTAGAATCCGAAAGTTTAAAGTCGAAGGGATTGGCACTATCCTTTTGAGGTGCCACCAAGTGCTGCATCACAATTACAGATCCCGTATCGCTGAAATTAGTGGTATTGATAGTCCATCCGCCATAAGGCGCTGCCTTTAAACCGGATTGGTCAATGGCTACTCTATCTACACCAGTTGCCGTTAGGAAACTGGGATCGTAGGAGGCAAGAACGGCTATCGGTCTAAAACCAAGTAACAATCCTTGGTGCTGACTAACCTCGCCTTGGTGATTGAGTTGGAAAGTAAGCTTACGGCCATCAGCGGCAAAGCAGGTAACCGCTACAGGAACGGAATTAAAATAATTAGGGGCTGCGAATGTTCTTTGCTTTAAACGGATATTGATTCTTTGGAGAAGGTCGCTGTAAACCCATTCTTCCACCGAAAACTGCGGATAACCGGCTTCAAAAATCCAATCTTGCCAAAAGTCAAACAAACTGCTATCGCCGCTGATTCGGATCATTTCGTCGCGCATGCCGGTACTGCTTAAATTGCCGTAAGCATGGTCATTAAAGAGTTGTTGTAAGGAAGAAAAGAAAATACTGTCGCCCAAATAGTGACGCAAGTTGTGACCGACCATGGCTCCTTTTTGGTAGATGTGGTAGCCGTAAACATATTCATGTGGCATTCCAAATAAAGGGCGATGTACATTGCCATCGCGACTGGCGGCTAAGTTCAATACATTCCATGCATTTTCCTTCACGGTTTCTTCGTACTTGCGGCGATTGTATACATACTCTTCGTAAAGGTGAGAGCTAAACTCAGCCATCCCCTCATTGATCCACATATCGTCCGAAGTTTCGCAGGTAATTAAGTTTCCAAACCAATGGTGCGCCAGCTCGTGAGCCATGATATCTTCGCCACTCAAGGTGCCATTAATTAAACTGATGGGGAAGTGAATGCTGGTAGCGTGTTCCATTGCACCTACCGTAGTGGCCGCATAGCCTACTCGAGGCCATTGGTAGGGACCAAAATAGCTTTCGTAGGCGTGGAAGGTGGGTTTAAGGTTGGTGAAGGAAGCTTTTAGATTACTCGTATCCGCAGCTTTAGCCGCTAAAAGGATATCAATAGTACCGTTTTTACCAGCTACCGTATCTTCCAAAAATTGATAATTCGCCAAGGCGAAGCTTACCAAATACGTGGGGATTTCTTGGTTTAGATGGGCACTGCTCAGCAGGCTATCACCGCTTAACTGACGACTAATTTGATCCCCACTAAGCAGAGGACGCAAGGGATCTTTGCTGAGTACTGCTAAGCTATAAGTCGACTTCTCCACGAAATTATCGTAGCAGGGAAACCATGCGCGACCGTAGGTATGGGGATTAGCGCCAAAACCAACTCCTAGATTGTAGTAGTAGCCCGACTGACTGTGAAATCCGCCCCAGTTTAGGGGGTCTCCTTGCGGAGCTCCGTGGTAATAAATACGCACCTTGCCGCTATCGCCCTGGCTGTAATTGCTGCTAAAATTGATGGCCAGCAATGAGTCATTATAGCCATGGCTAAAGGCCGTAGAGGCAAGACCATTTTTCCAATACCTAATGCTGTCTACTTGCAGCTTATAAAGGTCTAGATTTAATTTATGGATGCCATTTAGTTTGGCGGCGAAATCTATTTCAGCTACCGCTTTAAAATTGGAGCGTCCTTGGGCAATGGTGTATAAGTCGAGATAGAGATTATAATGCTTAATGTCGAAGCTGTCGCTCTTCGCGTTATTATTGATGCTTAGGCTGCTAAGGCCACTTAAAGCCTGCTTTGTGTCCATGCAATTGTATTGCGCTTGCACGGAATAAGCGAGCATTATCAAAAGTCCGAGAATATTTTTTCGCATAGCTTTAGTTTGATCGCTGTCTAATAACCTCATATAATACCGCTCCCGCGGCTACAGAAACATTTAGGGAGCCAACTTTACCCATCATGGGTAATTTAACTACCGCATCGGAAGCTTTGAGTCGTTCGGGAGCTACGCCCTTATCTTCCGATCCCATAATAATGGCCAAGGGCCCAGTTAAATCCGTATCGTAATGTAAAGTATCGGTTTTCTCACTGCAGGAAACCACCCGTATGCCACTCATTTGCAGATAGGTAACCGTTTCATTGAGATTGCTTTCCTTACATACAGGTAGGTGGGCTAAGGCTCCAGCGGAGGCCTTCATAGCATCCATATTGAAGGCGGCCGAATTACGCATGGTAGTTACTAAAGCATGAGCACCTACGGCATCGGCCGTGCGCGCAATAGCGCCTAAATTTCGCACATCACTCACCCGGTCTAAAATGACAATTAGCGGTTCTTCACCTCTTTCAAAGGTGGCTTGTACAATCTCTCTCAAATCTACGCTTTGGACTACCGAAAGGGTAGCTACTACGCCTTGATGATTCTTCCGGGTGAATTTATCCAAGCGGGTCTTGGGAACCACGGTATAAGGAAGTTTATGTTCCTTAATGACCCCCCAAAGTTCTTTGAACAAGGCTCCTTGAAGATTCTTTTGGATGTAAATTTTATCGAGTTCCTTACCCGCCTCAATGGCTTCAAGTAGTGGTCTAATACCACATAGGAGTTCGTGTTCGGTATTGGAGTTGGTCGTAGTCATCTTGCTCTCTGCGGATGTCTTTGGTGTTATAAATGTGTCCGCGTCGCCAAGCTTCTATGGCTTGTCCCCAGCCATAGCGGTACTGTGGACTGCGGTCGAGTTCGAAGTCGTTATCGCTAAAAGGATTGTCGAGACGAATAAAGTTGAAATAATAGGAGAGGCCCGAACTTTCATTACCATATACCCAGGCTTCTCCAGCCGATGAGCGGAAAACCTTGTTGGGAGGACCATAAATGATGTAGAGAATACCACGATCCGTCTTCCAACCTTCATGGTAAGAGCTAAAAAAGCGATTGGCACTTTCTACCCTTTCATAAAAACCGCGCACCATTTCGCGAGCGCGCTGAGCATTACCCGCTTTTCGGATCCAGAAGTCATCGATCCAATTGCGTAATTTTTCAGGTTTATCCATCAAAGCCAATAAGTCATTGTATTCACTTTGCGTGGTTAAATAGCGCAGCGGACCCGCCATGTCTTGGTGGGTTCCCACCATAGGGAAGTGCTGGTAAAAGCTATACATTGTAAAACCCGACCATTGACTGGTGTCGAGGCGGAAATGATAAAAACCTTCCGCCTTAAAGGCTAAAACCGAATCCGCAGGGACTAAAAAAGTAGTGTCGGGGTCGATATCGAAGGACTGACTTCCTTTGGACGAGTAGGGCGGTAAGGCTAAAGGAAACTCCCTTCGGTAAAAGCTTACGTAAAAATATTTGGGTTGAAGGAGATTGTGCTCTAAGCGAAAATGTACTCCGGCAGGTAAGTGATTGGTAAATAAAACATTCCCGGAAGTATCCCGTAAATTGAAGTTATTGGGATTGTTGAGATTTCCTCTTGGTAAGAGGATGAAATTG
>CBFHRN010000066.1:0-9881 GCA_965658275.1 Croceimicrobium sp. | reverse complement strand
TCTACAAAGGCCTTGGTTTTAATCCTGTGGAAGGTGCCTACTGGAAAGGTCAGGCTGCAATTGGCTATAGCAAACCCTACAATGAGCTAAGTCTAAGGGGACAAATTCGTTTTGGAACCGCGGATCAGCGCTGGAAAAATTTGGCTGAACTCTCCTGGAAGGGTGGCCGGGTATTTCCCGTAAACCTCAGCCTAACAGGCGGCACCGGAGTTATGCAGTTTAATGAAGATGAACCGATTTTGCCAGTTTTAAATACGGTATACAACCTTATTCTAGCACGAAACTTCATTCACCTTTATGGTAAAGACTTTTTTAAACTGGAATACGACTCTGAAACGCGAGCGGGTATTACCGTTGGAATGGATGTAGAGTACGCCTGGCGTTATCCTTTATTTAATCGCACTTCCTTCAATCTTGTTAACCCAGATGTTGTTTACGAACGCAATAATTTTTTCATTCCAGGTCAGGCCAACCAGGTAAATGGATTTGCGGCTCATCAGTCCTTAAAGCTTGAGCTTAATTTAAGCTATCAATTTCGGAGCCGTCGGGAAGTACGCTACAACCAACGTTTTCAAGAAGTCCTTCAGGGTCGCAAAAACATCGAAGTACGGGCACCTAAAATTTATTACGATTTCCGAATGGGACTCCCACAATTTGGAGCGGTGACCGATTTCGCATTTCATAGTCTGGGCATTCAGCACAGCTTTCGGTGGGCTAATATTGGATTATCATCATTTGATATAAGCGGTGGTCATTTCATTTATAAGAATGACGTGCGATTCATCGACTATCAACATTTTGATGGTGTACAAATCTTTTTCCTGCAACCATCAGCACAGCGCTCGGCTATGATTAAGCAGTTTAGTACTTTACCTTATTACGATTACAGCACCACCGAAGCTTATCTGGAACTTCACTACGAACATAATTTTGATGGCGCCCTGCTGTCCAACATCCCTTTCCTCAGGCGTTACAAAGTGCATTCCTTAGTAGGCTTTAACTCCCTACACATTGCAGACGAAAGGGCCTTTATCGAACTATTTATGGGCTTCGACAATATCTTTAAAATTCTAAGGGTAGAATTTGCAGGAGGCATAGATAATTTCAGACGACTTAGACCTTCGATTCGGGTTGCTTTTGATTTTAACTACGACTATTACAAGCAAAATCGTAGAAATTAATTTCCCTTGCAACCATTTTATAACTTCCTTCGTCTCTGTTATAAAATGACTCCAATGAAAAAATCCTTCCTACTCCTCAGTTTAGCTCTTTTCTTGGGCGGCTGTGTGATAGACGAGCCCTGGTACGATTACTACGAGAGCGAATATCGGCCGGTACTTATGGATCGGTCCGAACTCGATAACTCGGTTAAGCTCCTCGAACCCCAAAGACACAATAACTACGGTAAGATTTACCGCAAAGACAGCTTACTCTTTATAAATGAGCTTTATGAAGGGGTGCATGTTTACGATAATAGTGATCCCCGTAACCCAGTAAATCTTGGTTTTATAAGTATTCCGGGCAATGTCGACATTGCTATCAAAGGGAAATACATCTATGCCGATAATGCGGTGGACCTGGTTGTAATTGAATTCGAAGGAAATAAGCTTAGCGTCGTGGATCGCAATAAAGATGTTTTTCCGGAGCTTCAATCACCTGATGGCGGCAGTTCACCGGAACTTAGTAGTCGTCCCGAGAATACGATCATTATAAAATGGGAAAAGAAATGAAAAAGTTAAGTGTCCTTATAAGCGTAGTTTTCCTCTTGAGCTCTTGCGCCAAAGAAGGCGGTGGAGCCGACTCCGTAGGCGCTGGCAATGGTCAGGGAGGTAGTCTGGCACGATTTGCAGTGGCTAATGATCATCTCTTTTTAGTCGATGGAAGCGAATTAAAGGTATTTGACCTGAGCAAACCCAATAATGCGGTTTACCTCAGTCGACATCAATTAAATACCCAGGTGGAAACGATTTTCCCCAGAGATACCGCCACAATTTTCATTGGTACGGTTAGCGGTATGTACATCTATGATATCAGCAATGCGCCGAATATTAATCAGCTTAGTGTTTACAATCATATCACGGCCTGCGACCCAGTGGTGGCTAACGATCGCTATGCCTACGTAACCTTGCGTAGCGAACAAAACAACAACTGGTGCTGGAGATCTGTAGATCAATTGGATATTATCGACATCCAAGATCTAAGTAATCCAAAGTTAATCACCAGCTTCTCCATGATAAACCCCAGAGGACTAGGACTTATTGGGGACACCCTCTTGGTTTGTGACCGGGGCTTAAAGGTTTTTGATGTTAACGATCCGCTGAATTTAAAGCTCTTGGATTTCGACGAAGATTTTGACGCGGTAGACCTTATCCCTTATGGTAATTTAGTTATTGCCGTGGGCGAAGATGGCCTAAAGCAATACGAGTATAAAAATGGCAACCTAACCTTTTTAAGCGAATTGTAATGCGAGTAGTTTCAATCCTTCTAACTTTAATCTTCTGTGTAAGCCTAAAAGCGCAAAGTTCAGAAGACAGTACGGCCAATTTACAGATTCCCTTTTTTCAAATTGGTTTGAGCCTAACTGATGTTGCCGTCCCAGCTTTAACCGGGGAACTCGTTTTTAGAGCAGCGGAGAACCAGCAAATTGGACTGCGGTTAAGCATTCCCCATTACTTCTCCCATGAATCAGATGACATCTATCAAGGGACCAATTGGGCGCTTAAAAGTTATTTGTTTCACAAATATTTGATTCCCTTTAGTGATATTGAAGCCCTGACCATTCGAAATGGCTTAAGGGCAGGAATTTCGGATTTGTATTACGAAACTGAGGCATGGGTAGCTAGCGAACGCTTTGGAAATACCGTTTTCACCTATGAGAATATTCAGGGAAGCGACCGAAATATTTCGCTGGGCTATGAACTACAAGTAGGATGGTTTACCCGCAGTAAAAACTTCTATACCGAGTTTTCCGTTGGACTTTTCTATGAAACCTATATCAATACCGAAAGCATGAGTGTCTTAGAGTATGATTTAGCCTACAATAGTGAACCCAATTATTTTGGCCCAGGATACGAATATCAAGGAACGATTCGTCCTACCTTTAATATTGTTATTGGATTAAATTTCGACTAATTAATTTCGAGCCCCGAAGATGCTGGATCCAATGCGAACCATATTGGATCCCTCTTCTTGGGCAATTCTATAATCGCCGCTCATACCCATGGAAAGAAAGGTGAAATAGTCTTTCGCGAACCTTTCCTTTACCGAATCGAAGATACCTTTAAGAGTTCTAAACTCACGGCGTATTTGATCTGTGTTTTCGGTAAAAGTCGCCATTCCCATTAATCCACAGATCCGGATATTGGGGTACAAAACTTCTAGATCTTTCTCAAACAAGGCTTGCACTTCATCGGCATCAAAGCCAAATTTACTTTCCTCTTCTGCAATGTGAATTTGGACCAAACAATCGATGCGTCGATCTACCTTTTTGGATTCCTTATTAAGTGCTTTCAAGCGCTTTTCTTTGTCCATGCCATGAACCAAAGAAACAAAGGGAGCCATGTATTTTATTTTATTGTCTTGCACATGACCAATCATATGCCATTGGATATCCTTGGGTAAAGCCTCGTACTTTTCGGCCATCTCTTGGATGCGGTTCTCTCCAAAAATGCGTTGTCCCGCATCGTAAGCTTCTTGAATAGCTTCCTGAGGCTTAGTTTTAGACACCGCCACTAAGGCTACTCCTGGCGCAAGGCCTTCCTTAATACTCTTTAGATTCTCTGCTACCACAAGTCCTATTTTACGCAAAGGTCCTAAACAAAAAAAGCCCTTCCAAAGGAAGGGCCTTAATTTGTTCGAAACACAGTACTTATAGTCCGTTTACAAATACAGTTAACTTAGACTTCAAGTTTGAAGCCTTGTTGCTGTGAATAATGTTTTTCTTTGCCAATTTATCAATCATTGCCATTACCTCAGGAAGACGCTTGCTTGCGGCATCTTTATTTTCCTCAGCACGTAAGTCGCGAATCGCGTTACGAGTGGTTTTGTGTTGATACTTGTTTAACACGCGCTTTTTTTCGTTTGCGCGTACTCTTTTTAATGCTGACTTGTGGTTTGCCATAATCTTTTTCCTTGCAGCCCCTAGGAGAATCGAACTCCTCTTTCCAGGATGAAAACCTGGCGTCCTAACCGATAGACGAAGGGGCCTTATGTTTCCCGTTCAAATTTGGGTTTGCAAATGTAAAGCCAATTTCCAATTGTGCAAACCTCTCTATCAAAAAAATTAAGTGAAAAAGTAATTTTTCCACAAAACCCTGATAATCAACGAGAATTAATAAGCCCTTGCAAATACTACACGCCCTTTCGAAGGGGCTCCTGAGTAAACACAAAGTCCATCTTCTTCCTTCTGATCGATGGGGATGCAACGAATGGTCGCTTTGGTTTCCCCTTTTATGCGCTCCTCGGTGGCAGAAGTACCATCCCAATGGGCCATAACAAAGCCACCAGCTTCGATTTTAGCTTTAAAGTCCTCCCAGCTGTCTACCGAATAAGTTTTCTCCTCACGGAAGCTTTTGGCCTTGTCCAATAGATTTACCTGGATCTCGGCTAGCATAGCTTCTATCTTCTCAGCTAATCCTTCAACCGTAGTAAACTCTTTACTCAAAGTATCTCGACGTGCCAATTCAACCGTACCCTTTTCCAGGTCGCGTGGACCAATCGCAATACGCAAAGGCACACCTTTCAATTCGTATTCCGCGAATTTCCAGCCCGGCTTATGGGTATCCCGATTATCAAACTTCACTCGAATTCCGTTACGCTCCAGGGACTTTTTAATCTCTAAAGCTTTTTCAGAAATCTGAGCCAATTGCTCTTCCCCTTTATAAATAGGTACAATAACGACTTGATGAGGCGCTAAATTTGGAGGAAGCACTAAACCTTGATCATCGGAATGGGTCATGATTAGAGCTCCCATTAAGCGCGTCGATACGCCCCAAGAAGTGGCCCATACATATTCTTCCTTACCTTCTTTTGAGGCGTACTTTACATCAAAAGCCTTGGCGAAGTTTTGCCCTAAGAAATGAGAAGTACCGGCCTGCAAGGCTTTACCGTCTTGCATTAAGGCTTCGATACAATAGGTTTCTTCCGCTCCCGCAAAACGCTCGCTTTCGGTCTTCAATCCTTGAATTACCGGAATAGCCATGTAATTTTCGACGAACTCGGCATAGACCTTTAACATCAATTCCGCCTCTTCCACAGCTTCTTCCCGAGTGGCATGAGCGGTATGCCCTTCTTGCCATAAGAACTCAGCCGTGCGCAAGAATAAACGGGTACGCATCTCCCAGCGCACCACATTGGCCCACTGATTAATTTTTAAAGGTAAATCGCGATAAGATTGAATCCAGTTTTTATACGTATCCCAAATGATGGTCTCTGAAGTAGGGCGCACAATTAGTTCCTCTTCTAAACGAGCCGTTTCATCAACCACAACGCCTTTTCCATTCTCATCATTCTTCAAGCGGTAATGCGTAACCACAGCACACTCCTTTGCAAAGCCTTCAACATGACTCGCCTCTCTCGAAAAGAATGATTTCGGGATAAAAAGAGGGAAATACGCATTTTCGTGCCCTGTTTCCTTAAACATGCGATCCAATTCGGCCTGCATGCGCTCCCAAATAGCATAGCCATAAGGCTTGATCACCATAGATCCACGAACTGCAGAATTCTCTGCAAGGTCCGCTCTTACTACTAATTCATTATACCACTTGGAGTAGTCGTCCGCGCGCTTTGTTAACTTCTGAGCCATTAATTTGTATCTTGGTATGGAGTTTGCAACCTATAATATTGGCAAAGCTAATTATTTAAGAAATCCCTAAAATGAATAAGTCATGAAAAAGCTAATCGCATTATTAATCGGAGCCTCCATGGGCTTGGGAGCATGCAGCTCGAAGCAACCTGTGGTAAACAATTATTACAACGATGGATTATACGGCGGTGGACAAAGTGCCCCTGCAGTAGCCAACAATGCTAACGAGGACTTTTCATTATCGGATGTAAATCCATCAGGGCAAAATCAACAGCAAGATTTAGACTATTACGATCCTAATGACAATAGCGCTGCTAGTCAGGCCGCTGCTGGTAATGGAAATGTAATTGTAAACAACTATTACAACAGTCCTTCATTGCGGAACCCAGGTATGAATGGTGGGTTCTTCTGGAACAATTGGGGGATGGCCAATAACTGGGGTTGGAACACTCCTTTCTACGATCCTTTCTTTGACCCATGGTATTGCAGTGCCTGGGGACCTAACGTTGGCTTTGGCTGGAACAGCATGATGGGATGGAATGCTGGATTTGGCTGGGGCGGTGGCTTCGGCTGGAATGCTGGTTGGGGAGCCGGTTGGGGAAATCCATGGAGACAAGGCTGGGGCCCTGGTTGGGGCGGCGGCTGGGGCAGCTACAACGCCTATTGGGCTGGCTTTCAGAACGGATACTGGCAAGGTAGCAATGATATGCTTTGGGGCCGCAACAGAATCTACACTGGCGTGCGTGGAATCGGTGGCCGAAGTGGTTCCTACAACATCCACCCTGGATACAATATAAGTCGTCGTACGGCCTATGCGAATTCGGGTAGAACGAACCGCTACAAAACGACAACCGCAAGAAGCAATCGCAGTGAAGTGCGCAGCCCTTATGGCAAAGCAGCGGTAACAAGTCGCAGCAGTCGATTCAGCAACAGCAGCCTTAATAGCCGCAGTGCCAACGCTCAAAGAGTAAGCACCAGCCGCACCGCTAGTAACCGTGGAAGCCGCTATGTAGCTACGAACAGAAGTACTACTTCCAGAGCAACAAGCCAAGTGAACCGCAGCAATTCCAGCAATCGTAGTGGCAGTCGCAGTGCAACCCCTGCAAACTACAACAGCACACGCAGTGCAACTCGAGTAAATACGGTTCGTAGTGGGAATGCTAACCGCAGCAGCGTGAACTCGAACAGAGCAAGCAATCAGCATAATAGCACGCCAAGCTACCAAAGTAGCAGCGAACGCAATCGTTCTTTCAATAATAGCAGACAGACCCAAAGGTCTACACCTAACTATCGTCAGTCGAACCGCAGCAACAGCAATGCGAATCAACAAAGAAGTACTAGCCCTAGCAATAGGAGAAGCTATACCCCTTCCAACAACTCTGGAAGTCGCAGCTATACTCCTTCCAATAGTGGACGTTCTTCAAGATCTTCAGGAGTTAGGAGCGGAAGCTCCAGCCGCAGCAGCGGAGGTAGCTATCGCTCTTCCGGATCCAGCCGCTCTTCATCCGGTGGATCTAGAAGCTCAGGAAGTAGTCGCAGCTCTAGCTCTAGCCGCAGTGGCAGACGCTAAGTAGAACTAAAGCACAACGAAAACATGAAAAAACTAGCTTTTATTCTATCCTTAGGTTTAAGCTTCGGTCTGCAAGCTCAAACTGTTGAAGATGTGGAATTATTCCATCATAGAGATCTAAATGGCAGCCCCCGATTTACCGCAATGGGGGGCGCCTTTACAGCTCTCGGCAACGATCCGAGTGCGATTGGCATTAACCCAGCATCAGGAGCGGTAAATCAATTCAGCAATATCTCTTTTAGCCTAGGTTTTAACAACGAAACTTCCAGCTTTTCCGACTTTTACGACAAAAGCAGCAGCACCCTCAATTTTGATTTAAGCTTTGAAAACTTCGGACTCAATTTATCTTTAGGAGAGGATCGCGACAATCGTTTTTCTTTGGCAGTTAGTGTCAATCGATTAGCGAGCTTTAATCGAGACTTTTCCATTTTGGGCGCTCAAAATGACTACACCTTAGGTCAATACTGGGCCGAAAGTAGTGCCGGCACTAATGTAAACCTCATTAGCGATGACGCTTATGCCGCTTGGGATGCCTATATTTTGGTATCCGACAGTAATGACAATATTCTAGCCGACGGCACGGGCTTCGCTTATGGAGAAGTTATCGACGGGCAATTAGTCGCCAACTCAGAACTGAACTATACTTTTAATCAAAACGGTTCAGCCAATGAAACCAATATTGCTTTTGCCTTGGAACGCGGGGGAAAACTCTATTATGGCTTCAGCCTTGGCTTTCCCACCCTAACCTATCGTCGCGAAGAATTCTTTACCGAAAACCTTCAAAATGTTTCCTCGGCGCCTTACAGTGCGACCCAATATACCTTCCGACGTTTAAATGACATTTCAGCGACCGGCTTTAATTTTAAATTAGGACTGATCTACGCGCCCGTGCCTCAATTTCGATTGGGACTTTCGTACCAAAGTAACAGCTGGTATACCATCAATCAATTTTATGAGACCGATATTGCCGCACGTTTCGCCGAGGCACCTTATCCGGGTATAAGCACATCTACGGCCAGTGCTACCCTTAGCACGGATCAGTACCAATACAGGCTGCGCACCCCTGGTATAGTGCGCGTAGGATTGGCTTCTGTATTAGCGAAGCGATTAATACTTAGCGTAGACTGGCAATACCAAAATGCTTCTGGAAATCGACTTTATACCAATTTCAACAGTTTTAATATTGACGAAAATGTCCTGCGTTCGGAATTTCAACCCGCCCTCGACAACTTCTTCCGAAATGGTCGTCAAACATGGGCAGCGGGCTTAGAATGGCGCTTGGACAACTTCTTCCTAAGAGGAGGTTACCGACTCGACCAATCCATGTATCGCAGCGATTTACAAGCTTCTACTCTAGGAGATCGTCAAGATATCAGCGCAGGTTTTGGCTTCCAGAGCAATCAATGGGGATTAAACCTCACCGTAATTAATACCATTTACAATCGCAATCAGGTATTGTACCGTGGCTTTGACCCGCAAAGCGGAGATCCTATCGAAGTATTACAAGACCTTGCATTGGAAAATAACCTTTTGCGCTTTATTGCTGGGGTAACCTATAAATTTTAGAGTCTAGAGTCTAGAATCTAGAACATAGAATTTAGATGTAAGATGTAAGATGTGGGGAATTGAGATGTGATAAACACGTTCAGCTCTTTTCCCCTATTCTTCTCGTCCCCTCCTCTCTTTTTCCCTTACCCCAATCCACATCTATTTCATAACTTCGGGCTCCCAGAATTTAAATGATGATTATGAAACGTTTCTTAGTCCTAGCTCTAGGATTTCTTAGCCTTAACCTCTCCGCTCAGAAAGATTTAAGTCAGGATGTAGGGCTATCCGGTCTTTCTTTTCGTGAAGTAGGCCCAGCTCTTACCTCAGGAAGGATTGCCGACATCGCTGTTAACCCCAACGACCATAGCGAGTACTATGTTGGAGTAGCCAGCGGTGGTTTATGGAAGACCACCAATCATGGTATTAGCTTCAGCCCTATTTTCGATAATTACAGCTCCTATTCCATTGGCTGCGTCACCATCGACCCCAATAATTCCAAAGTAATTTGGGTGGGCACCGGTGAAAACAACAACCAGCGCTCCGTTCCTTTTGGTGATGGAGTTTACAAGTCCGAAAATGGGGGTAAATCCTTTAAGAACGTTGGACTCAAAAGCTCCGAACACATCGGTATGATTGCCGTGCATCCGAATAACAGCGAAGTAGTTTTCGTGGCGGCCTACGGTCCGCTTTGGAGTGCTGGCGGGGAACGCGGTATCTACAAAACCACTGATGGTGGCGATACTTGGGAGCCTGTATTGGAAGTATCCGAGAACACCGGCTTTAACGAAGTGCACTTCGATCCTAGCAATCCAAATATCATGTATGCTACCGCGCATCAGCGCCGACGTCATGTATGGACTTATGTGAGTGGCGGAAAGGAAAGTGACATTTATAAATCCACCGATGGTGGCGACACCTGGGAAAAGCTTAGCGGTGGACTGCCAGGCGAGAAAGGTCGAA
>CBFHRN010000065.1:0-9983 GCA_965658275.1 Croceimicrobium sp. | reverse complement strand
TAAAGTGTTGGTCGTGCTTGAAGAAGCAACGCGCATTTTAATCTGCTTGTTGCTAGCACTCATGTCTGAAAATTCTGGGCTAACCGCCATCAAAGTATCAGTAGCACCAACAAAGCCAACATTCATTTCAAGGAATTTCGCGCCGCTATAAGGCTGAGTTGCATTGAAAGTGGAAGGAGTAATAACCTGTGCAAAGGTACCGGCAAGAGTAGAGTACTCGCTCCAACATAGTGCAGGAGCACCATCATTATCACTGTCGAAATTAGTAGTGTAAGTTGCCGTAAAAGGAACACAAGTGGTGGTGAAGGCAATAGGACCCACAGTATCACTAGTTCCATTAGCACCACAGCTGTTTAGGATGTAGGCTTCGTACATCGTCGCACTGCTCAACCCACTTAAAGTATGAGTTCCGCCCGTTACCGTTACGTTAGTTCCGGTGGTGAATCCAGCAGTACCATAAATTAAAGTAGTGGTTGCGCTAGTAGCACAAGAAGACCATGAGAAATCAGCGCTAGTGGTACCGACATTACTTATTGCAAATTGAGTAGGTGCAGCACAAGAGTTGGCTGGAGCCGAATTCACAGAAATCTCGTCGATCGACATATCACTCGCAAAACCGTTACCGCGCTCTCCTAAGAACTTAATGCGAACGGTGTCACCTGCATAACCACAAATGGCAATGTTTACCTGAGTCCAAGGATCGGTATCCGAAGTTTGCTGTTGACCAGCTAGAGACCATAAAGTTACCCAACCCGAACCATTGTTAATTTGAACGGACAATTTACCCATGGTATTACCATACATGTGGTAATAGAAACTAAGGGTAGGATCCGTTAAGGTTCCAAGGTCCATCTCGGGAAGAATAAGACCCGAAGTGTCTCCTAAAGAACCTCCTGAAGTTTCGAGGTAGGCATAAATGCCAGTTCCAGAAAAGTCATTTAAAGGACCTGTTCCAGATGAATTGCTTGTGCCACTGGTTTCATACTCCCATCTAGGATTAGTGATACCACTGGAGTTTTTGTAACAGTTACCAAACAGGCCGGTACTGGGAGGACCCCCGGCTGTTTGTGTATCAAAATTCTCGGTGTAAGGCACCGAAAGTGGTGAACTAGGTGGACATTGGGCAGATGCCGAAAGCCAAAAAGTAGCGACCACTAATACGGATAGTAATCTTTTCATTTAGCAAAAAATTGAATTGTAAAGGCAATAATAACTTTTTATAAGCGATTGAAAGCGCTTATACCTGGTAAAAGTTATCGAAATGTTAAAAAAAAAGTTGGAAAGAAATTCAGGCTAGCGCTGAAGCATCAATTTGAAATTGAAAACTTCCAGCTTACCGCTGAGAACGCCAAAGTAAAGTCCATTGGCTAAATAAGGAGGGATCTGAAACTCCAAATTTCCTGAAAGGGTGGTAGACCAGACTTTTTGTCCATTGCTATTAATAAGGTCCATTCTTTTCAAGTCGCCAAGTTGGTCGGGAGCTAGATCCAAGCTAAAGGTTCCAGAACTAGGATTAGGGAAAACAGCAAGTGATTTAGCTCTTAACGGCTCAGGTTCTGCAGCACTTACATCGTAAACTTTTCCATAAAAAATGTGTAGTCCGCCACTCAAATTTCCAGTGATGGCATCCAAGTAACCATCGCCGTTCAAATCGGCAAAGTCGGCTGTGGTGCGCTCACCAGAATATAAGTCTGCCTGCTGAGCAGCTGGAACTGGTATTACCGCAGGAGTGAGATTAATCCGCAGGTCGGGACGAAGGGTGCTGTTTTGTAGGTAAGGCATGGTGCATCCATCTGCCGAGAGGTTGTTGTAGCCAAATATATTACCCCAGGCATAGGCATTGTAGCCTACATCAGTCATGCCTACTTTAATATCACTTGCCGGGAAATTTCCGCTGAAGCAGATTTCTATAATAAGGTTCGATTGCCCGTCCCAAAGGTGCGGGTATTGCAAGGGAATATTGTTCCAACCATTTCCAAAACCATAAATAAAGTTTTCGGTTGCATAGGGCTGACTAAACCCTGTTTCAAAACTGTCTAAGCTCGTAGTACTGGTGTTTTTAATTTTAACCGTAAAGCCATTGGATAAAATGGAACCTCCCTTATCAATCACATTTAAACCAATGCTCTCGATGTATCCAAATACATAACCTTTGGCTTGGAGTTCTGAGGCCCTTACTAAAATTTGATTCCGGCCACTACGTTTGGAAATTCCTAAGGGACTTTGATCGGAATTGGGGCTTGTTACACTTGCAATGCCAAAAGTGTCGGATACCGAGCTAGGTAATTGGGCAACGGTGTCGATATCATCAAACTGAACGACACCTTGATAAGAGGAACCTACAAATAAGGCTGTACCTGTGCTGTCTCTCTGGAATACAGGTACGGCATTGCCATTTAGGCCTAAAATAGAAACACTTGCCGCACCAAAGAAATTCGACTTTTGGGTGAAGCTAGGGCTGCTTGCACTGGAGTTTTCGAACCAAAAAATCCTTCCCTGTTCATTACCTACAAATAAATCGAGGTCACCGTCCTCATCTAAATCAAAGAGGTAGGGAGCCGCATCTGCGCCCACATCGGTATTGGTGATTATAGGTGTCGTTAAGCTGTAACTTGGATTCGTGGAACTACCTGAATTTTCAAAATAATGGAAATAACCACTGATGGTCCCCAGAATCATATCCAAATCACCATCATTATCTAAGTCTCCGAAGGTTGGACAAATTTCACTGCCGATACTGTATTGCAGAATGTCGGCGAAATTAGTGTCTAACAAGGTGAACTCGGGATCTGTGGCGGTTCCCGTATTTTCAAAATAATAAAGTTGTGAGCTGGAGATCCCGGGTGATTGGAAACGGTTTCCTATCGCAAGAACGAGATCCATTAAACTATCCCCGTTAAGATCAGCCAAGCGAGGAATGGAGGCCGCCCCAAAATCTATCATATCCTTTTGGAGGAAGTTATCTTCTTTAAAAATAAAGTTAGGCGTGTTATTGGAGCCGGTATTTTCGTAACGCCATATTCCAGCGTGATTGGAAGACATGTCTGGGCTGCCACTCGTAGCGCTGCTGAAGGAGGATAGAATTAGATCATCCGTATTGTCAAAACTAGATTCGGCGCGAAAAGATACCGGAAACACAAACAAATCAACCGGTTTTTGGGGTGGGTACATGGTGTCTTGAGAGACCATAATGGAGCTATCCTTGTCCCCACCATTAATTAAGAGCGAAAGGTTGTTGTAGGAAACATTGGATAGAAGTAAATCCGAATCTTGGTCATTATCTACGTCCCAAGTTAATAAGCCACTACCTGCATGCATTACTTGTTCTGCCTTTCCACGTTTATTTCCACCGCTGCAGGCGTTGAGGTCTACTGTGCGGTAAAGTCCCCCTTCCACAAATTGTCCCCAGCAGTTATCCGTTTGAACAAAGTTTAACCCGCAATTGCTGGTGTTTTCATGAAACTCTAAACGCACACCGCCATTCCCAAAGGTCAAAATATCTAAATCGCCATCATTATCAACGTCATTAATATCAGGTAAATCGGCTCTTGAAATGTATAATTTGGATACCCCTGAACTCATGTAATTCGTATTGAGTTCCAGACCTCCGTTGGCCGGAGTGAAGCTTATTTGACCATTACTACTGGTGTTTTCCCAAACTTTGATGAAGAGTCCGTTGGAGTAGAATATATCTGGTTGACCATCGCAATTGTAGTCTCTTAATAAAACAAAAGCGCCTTCCCCGCGTGGAAGTGGAAATTTATCAATGTATTCTGGATGATAGCGATAAATAGTGTCTCCGTTTTGTTCTTCTTGAACCATTGGGATGAGGCGATTCCCATTGCGGTCGTAAACCAACAAATCTTGCTTTCCGTCAAAATTTAAATCGAAGTTATTCACAATAGGGTAATTGATCCCTCCGGCCCAAGGGTTGAAGATGGAATCGGGTCCCACCCAAACCTTTGTATTTACCTCCTGGTAAAAGGAATAGCGATTTTGGGCATGTAAAAATCCCAGGCTAAGAACCAAAAACAAGGCAGAGTAAATTATTCGCATTCTTCGAATTTTTGGTAAAGTTAGTATATAATTAACGTGAAACTTGGTGATAGAGTTAGCGCTCGTTGTGATTTATTCTGTGAAAACCTATATTTGCCGCCTTATTTTCAAACCTAGTTACTCTTAAGTAATGCAGAATAAAGGAGTTATCCGATTGTTTGCCATCATTTTCGCGTTGGCATGTGTGTATCAGTTGTCGTTTACCTACGTAACGCGCAGTGTAGAAGGAGATGCCGAGGCTTATGCCCAAGGTAATGCCGACCTCCGTGAGGAGTATTTAGACTCCATGCGTAACCAAACCGTTTACAACGTATTTATCGATGAGTACACTTACGCGGACGTAAAGGAGAAGGAGATCAATTTAGGTCTTGACCTTCGTGGTGGTATGAACGTAATTCTTGAGGTATCGGTTCGTGATATCTTAAAAGAAATTGCCAATAACACGACCAATGTAGTTTTCAATGAAGCGATTCAATTAGCAGATGCTAATGCGGCAAATTCTCAGGATAATTACCTAGATAACTTCTTTGCGGCCTTTGATCAAGTTAATGAGGAGCGCAGTGCAAATCTAAAGTTGAGTGATCCCGCGGTATTTGGTACCAAGGAGATGAACGACAAATTAGGTTTCAATGCTACTGATGAGGCCATTCGTTCTGAACTTAGTGCGCAGGTAAATGCATCGGTGGAAAACGTGTATACCGTGCTACGTGCTCGTATTGACCAATTCGGTGTAGTTCAGCCCAATATTCAGCGTTTAGACGACGGAGGCCGAATCTTAGTGGAGCTTCCAGGTGTTAAGGATCCAGATCGTGTTAAGAAACTATTACAGTCTACTGCAGAATTAGAGTTCTATGAGCTTTATGAAGGCTATGAGTTGTTGGATTTCTTACAACGTGCCAATGAGCGTTTACGCGGACTAGTTGAAAATCCGAATGCGAAAGCTTCCGATAGCACCTCTAACGAAAGCCTTGTCGATGACGCCTTGACTATTGAAAGCGTAGAAGATGTAGCCGACGCAAGCTCAGATTCTTTAGGTCTTGAAGGAGATAGCTTAGCCATTGCTGAAAATGATAGTTTAGATCAAGTTAATCAGTTCAATCCTTTGTTTGAGGTATTCGGACCTAATTACGATTTCGAAAATAATCAAGCGAATATTGGTCCGATCGTAGGCTATAGCCGAGTTTCGGATACCGACGACGTTAATGAGTACCTGAGTAACCCTCGTGTATTGGCCTTATTGCCTGGAAATATGCGTGATCTTAAATTCATCTGGACGGCCAAGGCGGATCAAGGTGGATTGATGTATTTATTAGCGGCTAAGACAACTCGTGACGGTAAAGCTGCCCTTAGTGGGGATGTAGTGGTTGATGCACGTCAAGATTTTGACGAGCGTAACCAGCCTATCGTAAACATGTCGATGAACGCCAATGGTGCAAGCCGTTGGGCAAAAATTACCCGCGAAGCAGTTGGTGATCAAAGTAATGAAGATGATAACCGCTCTGTGGCAGTTGTACTGGATAACTTGGCTTATTCTTATCCAAGAGTAAACAGTGAAATTAATAATGGAAACACGCAAATCGTGGGTAGCTTTTCGGTAACCGAAGCACAGGATTTAGCGAACATCCTCAAAGCAGGTGCTCTACCAGCTCCAGCTCGTATTATTCAGGCGGATATTGTTGGTCCTAGTTTGGGTCAGGAGGCTATTAATGCCGGTCTTTGGTCCTTCGTGATTGCCTTGGTAATTGTAATGATCTACATGATTTTCTATTACAGCGGTGCAGGTGCTGCTTCCGATTTGGCGCTTATCGTAAACATGTTCTTCATCTTTGGCGTGCTCGCTTCTTTAGGTGCGGTTCTTACTTTACCAGGTATCGCCGGTATCGTGCTTACGATTGGTATGGCGGTAGATGCCAACGTACTTATCTACGAGCGTATTCGTGAGGAATTAGGTAATGGTAAAGGTTTACGTTTGGCTATTGAAGATGGCTATAAGAATGCCTACTCTTCCATTATTGATGCCAACGTAACTACCTTCCTAACAGGTGTTATATTATATGCCTTCGGAACAGGTCCGATCCGCGGTTTCGCTACGACCTTAATCATAGGTATTCTAACTTCTTTATTCAGCGCGATTTTCATTACTCGTTTAGTATTCGAGGCACGCTTAGCTTCTAAGAAAACCGTAAGCTTCTTTACTAAGGCTACCAAAAGTGCCTTTACTAAGTTCCAAATCGATTTCTTAGCGAAGCGCAAAGTAGCTTATGCCATTAGCGGTTTAATCATCCTTACAGGTGTGATCTCTTTGGCAACGCGCGGTTTAAACTATGGGGTAGACTTCGTAGGTGGTCGTTCGTACCAAGTGCGATTTGACCAAGCGGTGAACTCTGTAGATATTCAAACCAACTTGGGTGACTTCTTTGTGAATGCCGACGGTACCAAAGTTTATCCAGAGGTTAAGACCATTGGTGAAGAATCTCAAGTAATCATTACCACGAAGTTTAAAATTAACGAGTCGGGTAATGAAATCGAAGAAGATATTAAGAATCGTTTATACGAAGGATTAAAAGATTTTTATGTTGAGGCACCTTCCAAGGAAGACTTCTTCTCGGAAGCCAGCGGCGCGGCTAATATTGGTGTAGTTGCTGAGCGTCAGGTAGGTCCAACTATTGCGGATGATATTAAGTCTAGCGCGCTTTTAGCGATTATCTTCTCATTAGTGGTGATTTTCCTTTACATCTTGGTGCGCTTTAGTAAATGGCAGTTTAGTGCTGGTGCGGTGGCAGCTGCATTCCATGATGTGCTCATAGTGTTGTCATTATTCTCCTTGCTTTATGGATTCTTACCCTTCTCCTTGGAGATCGATCAGGCCTTTATTGCAGCGGTATTAACTGTAATTGGTTACTCCTTGAACGATACGGTGGTTGTATTCGACCGTATTCGTGAGTACTTCAATACCCATAGCAAGAAGAAGCCTATGAATGACATTGTTAACGAAGCCTTGAATCGTACCTTAAGCCGTACGATCAACACCTCTTTAACCACTTTCTTCGTATTGCTTATTATTTTCTTATTCGGTGGTGAGGTAATTCGTGGATTTATGTTCGCTCTATTAATTGGGGTAGTAGTAGGTACTTATTCTTCGCTATTCATTGCTACGCCTATCATGATAGACACCATGAAAAAAGAAGATCCTAAATCTTAAGGATCCTAAACATACTTATTGATGGACCTCGGCCTTGCCGGGGTCTTTTTTTATAATTTTGCTTCAAATTATTTTCATTGATACAAGCTTTTCTCTTCTTAAATATCTCCGGCGGTGAAATATTAGTGGTATTACTTTTAACCATTATGTTTTTTGGTGCGAAGCGTATTCCTGAAATTGCCCGTGGATTGGGCAAGGGAATTAGAGAGGTGCGCAGTGCTACCGATGAAATTAAACGCGAGATAAATAGCTCAGCGAAAGGGGATGACTTAAAAAAGTTTCAGGAAAAAGTAGAAAAGGAAAAAACGCAAATAGAGGAAATCACTGGTTCCGTGAAGCGTAACCTTAATTTATAAGGATGGACTATTTCTTGGTCTTAGCGGGAGTGATTCTACTTTTAGTAGGCGGAGACTGGTTGGTGAAAGCCTCGGTCGACATTGCCCTGAGAGCAAAAATTTCCATTTTAGTAGTGGGCATGACCGTAGTTTCGTTCGCTACTTCTGCACCCGAATTATTAGTTAGTCTTAAAGCTGCCTTAGGCGGCCATATCGATATTTCCTTTGGAAATGTTATTGGTTCCAATATTGCCAACATTGCCCTTATCTTGGGTCTTACCGCCATGGTATTTCCTATGAAAGTATCAGAGCGTACGATTAGGGTAGACTGGGGTATTATGTTTGGCGTCACCCTTTTGCTATTTCTTTTTCTGTGGAACGAGGTTTTAGGTTTTGGTGAGGCTTTAGTTCTATTTGCCTTGCTGGTGGCTTACAATATTTTGCAAATTCGAAGCTCAAGACGACAGCAAAAGGATATTGAGCTAAGTGAGGTTTCGGATGTAAAAGTCCTAAAGCTTTGGCAGATGTTCTTCTTTTTAATTGCTGGCATTGCAGCGCTTCGCTTTGGTAGCGAGTTTTTGGTTAAAGGCTCAGTTAATATTGCCAAGTTTTGGGGACTTAGTGAAAGAGTGGTTGGTCTTACCATTGTTTCGGTTGGAACTTCATTGCCAGAACTTGCCGCGTCCTTAGTGGCCAGTTTTAAGGGAGAGCAGGATTTATCTCTAGGTAATTTAATTGGTTCCAATATCTTTAATATACTGGGAGTTCTTGGGGTAACCGGTCTGATTGTAGATCTGCCCGTGCAGAATAGCTCCTTACTCACTTTTGATTTTCCCTGGCTCATGGGCATCAGTCTAATTTTACTGCCCATGATGGTTTATTTTAAAAGGGGCATCATAACGCGGCCTCAAGGTTTTCTACTTTTTCTACTCTACACCCTCTATATAATGGGGGTAATCCTGCTGTAAACCATATTTTCTAGCATTTACCCTCCTATTAACAGGGGTGTCGATAAGTATTTTTGATTCTTTCTTGCAAAGTATCCTTTCGGCACTATACCTTTGCCGAAAATTTTTAAACGATGCCTCAATTACGTTTTTCAGCGCTTCAAGAAGCCCAAAAGCACAAGCCAATCGAAAAGGAGTGGCCTTATGAAAAGGTTTCCGACATTTTCGGAATGCACACATTTAATTACCGCGCCATGAAGGAGTACATGACTCCTGAAGCTTACAATAGCGTAGTGGACGCGGTAAAGAAAGGTTCTAAAATTGACCGTAATGTAGCGGATCAAGTGGCATCAGGTATGAAAGCCTGGTCTATGAAATTGGGAGCAACCCACTATACACACTGGTTTCAACCTTTAACGGGTTCTACCGCAGAAAAGCATGATTCTTTCTTTGAGCCAACCGGTGATGGACAGGCTATTGAGAAGTTTAGCGGAGGTATGTTGGTTCAGCAAGAGCCGGATGCATCAAGTTTCCCGAACGGTGGTATTCGTAATACCTTTGAAGCTCGTGGTTACACAGCTTGGGATCCAACCAGTCCTGCCTTTATAATGGGCCGTACCCTTTGTATTCCAACCGTTTTTGTTTCCTACACGGGAGAGGCATTGGACAACAAAACGCCACTACTTCGTGCTTTACAGTCGGTTGATCAAGCCGCTACTCAAGTATGTCAGTATTTTGATCGTAACGTACGTAAAGTTACAGCTACCTTAGGCTGGGAGCAGGAATATTTCTTGGTAGATACTGCTCTTTATAATGCACGTCCTGATTTAATGTTAACCGGTCGTACCCTAATTGGTCACGCTCCCGCTAAAGGGCAACAATTAGATGATCACTATTTCGGATCTATTCCTGAGCGTGCACGTCATTTCATGCGCGAATTAGAGGTAGAATCTTATAAATTGGGTATTCCGGTTAAAACGCGCCATAATGAGGTAGCTCCAAGCCAGTTCGAATTAGCACCTGTTTTCGAAGAAGCAAATATCTCAGTAGATCACAACTCCTTGATTATGGATGTGATGGATAAGGTTGCGGGTCGCCATAACTTTAAGGTTTTATTACACGAAAAGCCTTATGCTGGAGTAAACGGTTCTGGAAAGCATAATAACTGGTCTTTGGCCACCGATACTGGTGTGAACTTATTAGCTCCAGGCAAGACGCCAAAGAGTAATTTACAGTTCCTGACCTTCTTCATCAATGCGATTAAGTCGGTACACGATTATGCAGATTTATTGCGCGCTTCCATTGCATCAGCAAGTAATGATCATCGTTTAGGTGCCAATGAGGCTCCTCCTGCGATTATCTCCGTATTTATAGGTTCTCAGCTTACTGCCACGCTAGATGCTCTTGAGCAATTGGAGAAAGGTAAATTAAGCCCTGAGCAAA
>CBFHRN010000064.1:0-9989 GCA_965658275.1 Croceimicrobium sp. | reverse complement strand
CTATTATGCTACCGTCGGCCGATGGGCCTCAAGAACCTTAGTGAATTTTTCCAAGTACTCTTCGAGTCGCTTTCTTCGGTATTGCATAACAAAACGGGGGTGCTCTAAGGGAATAAGTTCCTTAAATATCCCATACTCTTTATTGAGTTTTTGTAGGTATTTAAAGTTTTTCCCGGTGCCCCAAACAATTGCGCGTTCGGGTCCTCCGCAAAGCGCCTTTTGATGAAGTAATTGCTCCTTCATAAAAGGTTTTACGGCTTCGTAAAGTTCTTCCTGATCGTAATAGTTCCAGTTTATCCAATTCCCACGATCATTAAGATGTAGAAAACCTAAGGGACAAGCTGCGCCAATAAACCAATCCCCATAAAATGCTTGGGGACCACCATAAGCTTTAACTAGTTTATAAACAAACTCGGATGAAGTTTCCCTGGTTTCGATCTCAGTATCAATGTCACAAACCTCTTTTAAAGCGGGTGAATCTGTAAAGGGGATACCAGTTAACCCTGCACCCTTGCGGCCAGGGTTAATTCCAAGAATGATTCCTCGAGGTTTACGGTCATTAAAGTACTTTTTATGAAATACCTCAAGCAAGCGTCCTACTTCATCCTTGGTTTCCTCATCCCTGTATGGGTTCATAACACGGACCTTATCGGGCATGCCGGACTGGTCCAAGGAAAGAGCATGGTAGAAATCAAGTATTTCTTGGTATAGCATCAGTTTTTTATGATTCGAAGTGCCTTACCCGCTTCATCCTTTATGAGGTATAAGCCCGCAGCTTCTTCGCTTAAATCAATTTGTGCTTGGTTGCTGTATTCACCAACGAAGCTTCCATCGGCACGATAAACACGCAGCGTAGCTTTATGGCTGAGTTGGAATACTCCAGGGCTAGGATTAGGATAGACTTCCAACGGACTTATATTCTCCTTTTCATAGAGACCAATACCTTGTCCTACTTGGTAGATGCTTACATTGCCACTTACCTCGTTCGAAACAATGATTAGGGCCATCCCATTTGGACTTTCATTGGCAGGGATAAAGAGAAGATGTTTAGGGCCTAAATCGCCCGAGGCCGTGTCATTTGCCGCTTTCGAAAAGTCACGGTCCAAAATATAGGAATCGAAACTTGGAGATTGGGGATTATCGATATCGTAAATCATGATACCTCCCATTTGGTTTAAACCAATAAAGGCGTACCATTTCCCATCTACTTGTCCTAGGGCAATCGCCTCAGGTTCAGGGCCACTATCGTCACTACGTCCTTTTAAACTGCTATTTGTATTGTTTTCAGAATTGAAATTTGAAGCTTGTAAGAGAGCTAGGGTCTGTTCAAAGTCATCGCCGGAGTCCCAGATCAGGTTTCCATCTTCATTCCAAATGCTAAAGGAGCGTGTTCCAAAACTGAAGAGGCTATCGTGTTGAATGCCATTGGTGGCCTTCCCTAAAGTAGTGGTTACTTTTAATCTCCCTAAAACCGTATCGTTTTGCAGCTGGGCAGAGTTGTTGAAGGTGAAAGGGCTGAGGTTTACATTATTGACGCGCTCCACTTCACTGTAAGCACCATAGTTTCTTCCGCTTCCTTCATTTGCACTTACTATATAGGAGCTCCCAGCAACTGAATACCAGGCTATTTCATCCGGTTGATACATTCCGAATAAATTAAAATGAGGCCGAATGTCGATACCGCTTTTTAAGTCCGAAGCATCCAGTCCTTGATCTACCACATTATGGTCTTTGTAGCCTAGGCCAACAATGGTATCTAAACTTGGTGGGAAGAGGTTGATGATGGCAAGCGCGTTATTTTCCTGTAAGCTAATGAAGGCTTTGGATCCATTGTTATTGAAACAAATTCCCTGGGGTTCCATATCCTCTGAAAAAGAAGCCTGTCCATTATTACCAAATACTCGAATTAGAGGGTGATAGGCTGTGGTGTCGTAACGGCTAAAGTCGATAGTGGTAATGTCGCTCTGGCTTAAAGATTGGGCATTTCCCGACACAAAATTGATTACAGAAATCGTTCCTAGGGGATCGGAAGTATAATCATCGCTTGGGTCACCCTGATTAACCGTTACAAAATGCTGCAAGCTAGGGCTAAAGGCTATTTTAATAGGATTGGCACCAATGGTTAATTGGTTGATATAAGTGCCAAGAGTATCAAAGAAGACAACCTTACCAGCGGCCTGCGGAAAATTATTGCTCATCGCAACAGCTACCAAATTATCATGACTCGCAACGGAATTCACTTTGCCCCCGTAATTGCTAAGATCAATGCGACCCGCTCGATATGATTTAGCAATATCCGATATCTTTAAAATGTCGATTTTTTGTTCAGCCGCATTGACGCTAAAAAGGCGTTGCGATAGAGGGTCATAGGCGGTGCTTACCGCTCCTCCCGCATCAAATTGAAGGCTGTGGTAGCTGTAAGCTCTCTGAATAGGTAGCGATTGCCCAATTAGGTTTAGGGATAGTAGTAAGGTACTGGCTAGAGCTAGTAATAAACGCATGGCAGAAATTTCCTCAAAGTTCGTAAATGCTTTTGAGAATGACCCGGGCCAATGAGTTAAGGACTACGAATTCTATAAACAAAAAGGAAGTCCCTCGGTTTTAGATAAGGATGGCGAACTATTAATCTATTAGTTCATGTTGGTTGGTTGATGAACTCCCGACCTTGGTTAATTCCAGGGTCGGGATTTTCATTTTTAAATGGTGATTTATAACTCTGCCAAGGCTGCTTTAGCGGCCTGCAAGGTTTGATCGATATCGCTATCGCTTAAGGCATTATTTAAGAACCAACTTTCATAGGCACTTGGAGGTAGGTAAACTCCGCGCTTGAGCATGCCGTGAAAGAAATTTTTAAAATGTGGGTTATCTCCCGTTTTCGCACTCTCAAAATCACGAATATCTTGGTTGCTGAAGTGCAAGCTAATCATAGAACCTTTGCGGTTAATACGGTAGTCTAGCCCTTTTTCCTGAAGCAAGGGATGCAAGCCTTCTTCAATTTGCGCACATTTTGCAGCTAGGTTATCATAAACCTCAGGATGTTCCAAAAGATGTTTTAATAAGGTATAGCCAGCGGTCATGGCTATGGGGTTACCCGATAAAGTACCCGCTTGGTAAACTGGTCCATTCGGAGCAACATATTCCATAATATCTTCCCTGCCTGCGTAAGCTCCCACTGGTAAACCTGCGCCAATCACCTTTCCATAGGTAACTAAGTCGGCTTCAATACCTAATGTGGCTTGAGCACCCCCAAAGCCCAATCGGAACCCGGTCATTACTTCATCAAATATCAGTAGGATATTTTCTTGGCTACATAGTTCTCTCAATCCTTCTAAGAAACCGGGCTCAGGAAGAATGCAGCCCATATTACCGGGGATAGGTTCGATAATTACAGCTGCGATTTCACCTGGGTTGGCTTTCACTAAATTTTGAACACCCTCGAGGTCGTTGTACTCTGCTAATAATGTGTCTTGTGCGGTGCCAGGGGTAACGCCTGGGCTTGAAGGATGACCTAAAGTTACAGCGCCACTTCCTGCTTTAATTAAAAAGCTATCGCCATGGCCATGGTAGTTTCCTGCAAATTTGATGAACTTGTTTTTGCCCGTAAAACCGCGCGCCAAACGAACGGCACTCATGGTAGCTTCTGTACCGGAGTTAACCATTCTTACGCGGTCTACATTAGGGATGTTTTCGACAATCAGTTTCGCTAGATCAATTTCTTTTTCAGTTGGAGCACCGAAAGAGGTGGATAGTTCGGTGGCCTTTTGGACTGCTTCGATAACCGGTTCCCAAGCATGACCCATAATCATGGGTCCCCAGGAAGCTATGTAATCGATATAAGAGTTGCCGTCGGCGTCATAAAGGTAGGCGCCTTTTGCCTTGGTCATGAAAATGGGATCACCTCCAACCGATTTAAAGGCTCTTACGGGAGAGTTTACTCCACCAGGAATATACCTTGAGGCTTCCTCAAAAAGTGATTTGCTCTTTTGGTACATTACTTAGTTTTTAGGTATTTAATAATGTCTTTTACAAAGTAGGTGGCAATTAAATCAGCCCCCGCTCTTTTGATTGCGGTAAGGGACTCTACCATCGCGTCTTCTTCATTAAGCCAGCCATTTGCAGCAGCGGCTTTAATCATGGCATATTCACCACTTACGTGATAAGCACTTACAGGAACATTTGAAATTTCCTTGCTTTGGCGAATGATATCTAAATAGGCCATGGCGGGTTTTACCATAACGATATCTGCCCCTTCTTGTAAATCCAATTCTACCTCGCGTGCCGCTTCACGTTTGTTGGCAGGATTCATTTGATAGGTCTTTTTGTCCTTGGGAACATCTTGCATGTTTACTGGTGCAGAATCGAGTGCGTCTCGGAAAGGCCCGTAAAAGCAAGAAGCATATTTAGCGCTGTAGGCCATGATGCCAACATTTTCAAATCCAGCGGTATCAAGCGCAATACGCAGGGCTTCGATACGTCCGTCCATCATATCGGAGGGCGCTACGAAATCAGCTCCAGCTTGAGCATGGCTTATGGCCATTTCTGCCAAGGCTCCAACGGATGGATCATTTATAATTTCACCACTTTCAACAATGCCATCATGACCATAACTTGAATAGGGGTCTAGCGCCACATCGGTCATCAAAAGAAGGTCGGGAGCGGTTTCTTTGATCAAACGAATTGCTCTTTGCATTAATCCATCTGGATTTAAGGCCTCTTCGCCTTCATTATCTTTGAGCTCTTCTTCCACTTTCACAAAGAGGAGGAGTGCTGTGCAACCCATCTCTTGAAGCTCTAATACCTCCTCCTTTAATAGGTCTAGACTATAACGAAAATAGCCTGGCATTGAAGCGATTTCACTTTTTACTCCTTCGCCTTCTACAGCAAATAGTGGAGCAATAAAATCGGAAGGGTGTAACTGAGTTTCTTGCGCTATACCGCGGATAGACGCGTTTTGTCGTAAACGGCGAGGTCTCTGTAACATAAAACTATTCTTTAATCCATTCAACTGGCTCCTGCAGGACTGCCACTAAACGAGCCTCTTCACTGCCAGCTTTGGGTTCAACATTGTAGTCCCAGCGGACACGCGGCGGGAGACTCATTAAAATACTTTCGGTACGGCCTTTGGTCCTAAGTCCGAACAGGGTTCCACGGTCATGAACCAAGTTAAATTCCACATAGCGGCCGCGGCGCAATTCTTGCCAATAGCGCTGCTCTTCGCTGTAAGTCATTTTCATCCGCTTTTCCACAATTGGTAAGTAGGAGGGAAGGAAGCTTCGGCCCATATCACAGGTGTAATGGAACCAATCTTCAAGACTGCGTTTGTCGTTCGCTTTTAAGTAATCGAAAAAGGTGCCTCCAATCCCGCGCCCTTCTTGGCGATGGTGATTGCGGAAATATTCATCACAGGCTTTTTTAAAGCGTGGGTATAAATCTATGCCGTGTTGGTCTGCTGCTTTTTTCTGCTCCGCATGAAAATGTTGAGCATCTTCATCAAACAAATAATAAGGAGTTAGATCGGATCCCCCGCCAAACCATGCGTCTAATCGATCACCAGCTTCATCGTACATTTCAAAATAACGGAAGTTGGCATGGGTGGTTGGAACCATTGGGTTTTCGGGGTGAATAACCAAGGAAATTCCGCAGGCAAAGAAGGAATGCCCTTCTGTTTTCATGTTCTTTTTTAAAGGCTCGGGCATTTCTCCATGTACGATGGAGGTGCTTACACCCGCTTTTTCAAAGACATTGCCATTGCTTAAAACACGCGATCTTCCTCCGCCTCCACCTGGTCGTTCCCAGAGGTCTTCATGAAATTTTGCCTTGCCATCTATTTCTTCAAGAGCGCTGCAAATATCATCTTGCAGGGCTCTGATAAAATCTACAAAGCGATCTTTCAAATTAGCCATAGTTCTTAACCGTATTTACAAAGGCTTTGGCGTGATCCACGGGAATATTCGGTAAGATGCCATGTCCGAGATTGGCGATGTATTTATAGGTTCCGAAGTCGTCAATCATCTGTTTGGTCAGTCGTTCAATTTCGGGAATAGGAGAAAGGAGTCGGGCTGGATCAAAATTTCCTTGCAGGGTAGTGTTAAAAGAAGTGAATTCACGGGCCATTTGAGGGGTAATGGTCCAGTCTACGCCTAAGGCGGAAACTGGCATCTGACTCATCTCTTCCAAAGCGAACCAACATCCTTTGGCAAAGGCAATAACCGGACTATATTGATGCAATGCATCGGTTATTTGTTTAAGGTAGGGTAGCGAAAATTCTCGGTAATCCACCGGTGATAATAAGCCTCCCCAGCTATCAAATACTTGAATCGCGTGGCAACCGCGTTCTTGCTTATGGCGTAGATATTTAATCGTTACGTCGGTAATTTTTTGCAAGAGTTGGTGGGCTGCTTCAGGATAGCGGTAACAGAATTCTTTGGCCTTGTCAAATGTTTTGGAACCTTGACCTTCCACCATATAACATAGAATAGTCCATGGTGAGCCGGCAAAACCGATAAGAGGTACTTCATTTTCCAGAGCCTCTAAGGTGAGGTCAATGGCCGAGTATACATAATGCAGTCGGTCTTTTACATCGATGTCCGGCAAGGCATTTACTTGTTCCGGGGTACGGATAGGATGGGGTAGGTAGGGACCTTTGCCCGGAACCATTTGTACCTCTACATCGAGTGCTTGAGGAATAACTAAAATGTCTGAAAATAGAATCGCCGCATCGGGTCCCACTTGATGAATTGGCATCACAGTAATCTCAGTTGCTAATTCGGGGTTTTCGGCTCGTTCGAAAAATGAATATTTTTCTTTAAGCTTCATGAAGTCAGGCAGGTATCTCCCCGCTTGACGCATCATCCAAACCGGTGGACGTTCTACTTTCTCCCCTCTAAGGGCACGTAGAAATAAGTCGTTTTTAGGCATGCTCATTTATTGGGCCTTATTTCGAAATTGATCTATGACTTTAGTAACTACTCCAGCAATCGAAGGCTCTTCCGCCATTATTCGAGGATTATTGCATCGTAAGCGAACTGCTTCCGCGGTGGTGGCGCCGATGCAAAATGCTGGAATTTTAGGGTCTATCTTATTTTTTTTGAAGAAACTGAAAGCGGCCGTCGGACTTAAAAAAATCACGCCATTGAACTTCTCAGTATCCACCACATCATGGGTGAGCTGGGTATGGTAAACAATCTCTTTATTGACCTTGATGTTTTTGCTTTCTAAATACTCCGGAAGGTCGTCTAGAGCTTTATCTCCACAGAAAAAGTCAACTTCACGAACATCAGCGTTACGGGCGATGATTTGTGCTAAAATGATAGCATTATCAGAACGAACGGTTGTCTTGATTCCCAAGTCAGCCAGCATTTCAGTGGCCTTTATGCCCACCGTAAACGTTTTTTTATTGGGAATTTTAAAATCCGAATCAGCCAATAATTGACGTAAGCTGCGCACTGCATTTTTGCTGGTGAAAATCCTTGCTTGACTTTCTGAATGCCATAATTGATGGCGGAACGATTCGGAGTCGTAAGAGTTTTCAACTAAGATAAAATCCTTTTGCTCCAGTTTTAATCCCGCTTCACGTAGGCGTTCAGCCTCATTGTCGGGAAGGCTACGGGTAGCGAAGATTAAGACGTTATTTGGACTCTCCAGACTCATGCTTGATTTTTTCCATAATGGCTTTGGCTCCTTTACTAAGGGCCAGTTTTGCTAGGTCTTTACCCAGGTTTCCAGCCGTTTTCAAAGGTACCTCATTTTCAAGGATTACATTTTCCTTGCCATCTAAACTAAAAACACCCGCTTTCAGGAATAGTTTAGAGCCTCGAACTTCGGCATAAGCTCCCACGGGAGCGGAACAACCTCCTTCAACGCTTCGTAAAAAATCACGCTCCACTTGAGCTCGAAGAGCGGTACTCTTATGGTTGATTTTTTCCAATAAAGCCCTAATCTCGTGCGCAGAGCTTCGGCATGTAATACCAACAATTCCTTGGGCTGGAGCAGGGATCATCCAATCCAATACTAGATGATTTTCAGGAAGTAGGTTTATCCGTTCAAGGCCGGCTTTTGCAAAGATGGCTCCATCCCAATCGCCTTCCGTTAGCTTACGTAAACGCGTTTGTACATTCCCGCGCAAATTGGGGTTCTCATGATCTGGATAACGGCTTTTCCATTGTGCTTTTCGGCGTATGCTTCCGGTGGCTACCAAAGCTTTTTGGGCTTGTAGAAAGTCGGTATTCTCTCTAAAAACCAAGATGTCTTCTACGGGTCCTCTCTCTAAGACCGCGGCCATTTGAATGCCCTGTGGGGCTTGAGTAGGATAATCTTTTAAGGAATGAACGGCGATGTCTACCTGGTCTTCAAATAGGGCATCATCGAGTATCTTGGTGAAAATTCCAGTCCCTCCAAATTGGTTGAGGGGTGTTTTAAGGTCAATATCGCCAGCGGACTTTACTGCTACCAATTCGCAGACTTGACCTAGAGCTTCGAGCTGATCCTTAACGACCATCGCTTGCCAAAGCGCTAGCTTGGAGTCACGCGTGCCAATCCGTAATTTTTTCATAGAAGCTTAAAGCTCAAAGATATGATGAATGGTGCGGAGATCATTGTTAAGGTCTTGACCGCTTTTGAGTTGTCGGGCAAACTGACCCGTAATGCGATTTAAAATCTGAGAAGCAAATTCGTCTGCTTGCTCTAGAGGCATTTCAGGATATTTCTTTTGAAGGTTTTTAATCTCCTTTTCTTTCCAAGAATCCATTTTTGTGCGAAGGGCCTGCAAAGTGGGGGCTACCCGTCGGCTCTCAAGCCATTCGTAGAAGTCGCCAATTTTTTCGGTGATAATGTTTTCCGCTAATGGGATTTGACTCTGGCGATTGCGAATGCTTTCCTCCGCTACTTCAGAAAGATGATCGATATCAATGACCTTATAATGAGGGTCTTTGTAAATGGAAGCGTCCACATTTCGCGGCATACTCAGGTCTAAGATCAGACGCTGTTTAGTGCTTTGGAAATCTTCCAGATGCACGGTTGGCTTATCTGCTCCGGTTGCAACGATAATTACATCAGCTGCGTTAAGCCCATCGCTTAAATGTTCTAAATCCAAATGTTTTAGGCCAAATCGATTGGCTAAGCGCTCTGCTTTTTCCTCCGTACGATTGATCAGCGTTATGTCCGAAATTCCGGTTTGATTCACCAAGTTTTCGCAAGTAGTACGTCCCATTTTACCCATTCCATAAAGTAGAACATTGGGTTTGGAATTACTTCTTAGATAATCTTTCAATTGAAGTACAGCGGCGAAAGCAACAGAAGCAGCACCCGTGCTTAATTCTGTTTCGTTCTTTACGCGTTTGCTGCACTGCACGGTATTATTTACCAAACGATCTAAAAAGGCATTATGAGCACCTTGATCTTTAGATAGTTGGTAGGCCTTTTTTATCTGACCAATAATTTCGAAATCTCCTAATATTTTCGACTCCAAACCAGAACCCACTCTAAAGAGGTGATCTATAGCTTCGCGATTCTGTTTAATCTGTTGATGTGCTTCAAATAGAGAACGCTCATTACCGGTATGTTTACAGAAAAGCGCAATCAAATCGCGGGGACAAGATGCAAAAGCGTAGAGTTCCGTTCGGTTGCAAGTAGACAGGACCATCATTCCATCGCCACCTGCCTGCTGGTATTCGTGGATTAAATGGTGGGTCTTTTCTTCGCTCAAGCTAAAGCGCTCGCGAATTTCTACATCGCTAGTGCTATGATCGATTCCGATCATGAAAAAGTTGGCGAAACGACTTACTTCGAATTCTTTCATAAGATGTCGGCAAAAATATCCCGATTTATAAGAGTAATTCTACCCCTATTCGTATGAAAAGTAACCCAAAAAGAAGAATACGGTTTATTTAGAGTCATTCTCAATAGTATTAGCGTAATGCTCTGCAATCATACATTATTTCAGGTATTCCGGTAAATGACAAATGTCATATCCTTATTTTTGTGCCATGGAA
>CBFHRN010000063.1:0-9994 GCA_965658275.1 Croceimicrobium sp. | reverse complement strand
TTTTAAAGGCCATGGACTGGCATGATTTAGTGGATAAGGATTTGGCGGAAGCCATTTACACCGGTATCGCCACCGACACGGGTAATTTCCGTTTCAGCAGTACTTCTCCCACCACCCATCAAGTCGCCAGTATCTTATTAGCGAAAGGAGTGGAAAGTCAGAAAGTGGCCAGTCGTGTATATGACACCAATAGCTTCAGCCGTTTCCAATTACTGGGCCGTGCTCTAAATGGAATGGAAGTGTGGGAAGATTTACATACCGCGGTTATTAGCCTGAGCGCCGAGGATTTGCAAGCTTGTCATTTTGTGAAAGGTGATACAGAAGGCTTTGTAAACTACGGTCTTTCCTTAGCGGGAATTGAAGTTGCAGCCTTTATGATGCCACGGGATGGCCAGCTAAAGCTTAGCTTCCGCAGCAAAACCACCTTCGATGTAAACCAATTCGCACGCCAATATTTTAAAGGTGGAGGTCATCGTAATGCGGCTGGGGGTAGCAGTGATGGGGATATTTCAGCAACCAAAGCCAAACTTTTAGCGGCCCTCCAGACTTATAAAGAAGAACTTAAAGGATTAGCGGATGCGCATTAAACTTTATTTTCTGGCGCTTATCGTATTGGGTGCCTGTAATCCTACCGAAACGAGCAAGGAAATTCAACTTCTAGACCAAAGTGAGGGACCCGCGATTCGAGAGAATAACATTCAGGCCCATCGCGATTTCCTGCGCAAGGAAGTCGAATCCATCAAAAGCTATATTGAAGAACGCGAGCTCGATGTACAACGAAACGGAACGGGCATCTTCTATAAAATTGATAGCCTCGGCTCAGGTCCCAATCCCATAATGAAAGACGAGGTTTCCTATCACTATAAAATATCCATGCTAAATGGAGCGCTGCTCTACCAATCGCCCGAAGGTGAGGCTGCTAAATTGCGGATCGACCGTGAAGACGCTGAAATTGGTTTGCATGAAGCGCTAAAGATGATGCGCGTTGGCGATAAGGGCCTATTTATATTACCTTCGCATCGCGCCTTCGGAGTGGCAGGCGACCAAAATAAAGTCCCTCCCTTTACCGCATTGGTATATGAATTAGAACTTACAGATATTCAAAAACAAAATCCGTAAAATGAAGAACTTTTGGATGACCGCCCTTCTATTTGGCGGCCTACTCAGTAGCTGCAATTCGCAGAACGTGACCGTAAATGGTGAAACCATGGAATTGGAAGATGGTATTTACGCACACATCGCCACCTCCCAAGGAGACATCTTAATCGACTTAGAAGAGGAAAAAGCTCCCTTAACTACCGCCAATTTTGTGGCGCTAGCAGAAGGTAACCATCCCCTAGCTTCGGCCGAATTTCAAGGCAAACCTTTCTACGATGGACTCATTTTCCACCGTGTGATTCCAAACTTTATGATTCAAGGTGGTGACCCACAAGGAAACGGTATGGGTGGTCCAGGCTACAAATTCCAAAATGAAATAAGTGAGGATTTGGGTCACAATAAAGGGGTAATCTCCATGGCTAACTCAGGACCCAACACCAATGGTTCTCAATTCTTTATTACCGTAGCTGAAACCCCACACCTTAATGGTTCTTACAATGTATTTGGTAAGGTAATCGCTGGCCAAGAAGTAGCGGACGCCATTTCGGGGGTAGCACGCAACCGTCAAGATCGTCCTGATGAGGATGTAATAATGAATAAGGTAAGCATCATCCGTAAAGGAAAAGAGGCTAAAGATTACAATGGAGCCGATGCCTTTACCGAAGCTCAAGCAGGTATTGCCAAGGCTAAGGAAGAAAAAGAAGCGGCCTTAAAATCACAAATTCGTGAAATTACCGAAGGATTTGACAGTACCTCTACCGGTATGTACTACCAAGTGCTTGAAGAAGGTGATGGTCCGAAGCCTAACGAAAGCCAAACGGTTTTAATGAATTACAGCGGTTTCCTTTTAGACGGTACCTTGTTTGATTCCAGTGTAGAAGAAGTAGCCAAAGAAAACGGAAAGTTCAACCCAAGCCGCAACTACGAGCCATTCCCAGTGCAAGCGAGTCGCAATGCACCGGTGATCATGGGCTGGCGCGAAGCTTTAACAATGATGAAGGTGGGTGATAAATACAAATTGGTGATTCCTCCCCATTTGGGTTACGGCGCAAGAGGTGCCGGAAACGTGATTCCACCTAACGCTTGGTTGATCTTCGAAATCGAAATGGTATCCATTCAAGAATAATAAAGATGCAAGAAGGGATTTATGCAAAGTTCACCACTCCTCGTGGTACAATTACAGCTCTTTTAGAGCATGAAAAAACACCGCTTACCGTGGCCAACTTCGTAGGTCTAGCGGAAGGGAAAATTGAAAACTCCGCCAAATCTGCCGGCGAGGCTTATTACGATGGCTTGAAATTTCACCGCGTCATTGCCGACTTTATGGTACAAGGTGGCGACCCTACCGGAAGTGGAGCCGGTGGTCCAGGGTATAAATTCCCGGATGAAATTCACCCCGAGCTTAAGCATGACACCAAAGGAGTGCTTTCCATGGCTAATGCCGGTCCTGGTACCAATGGTTCTCAATTTTTCATTACCCATGTAGAAACTCCATGGTTAGATGGTAAGCATACCGTTTTTGGAAAAGTTGTAGAAGGACATGATGTGGTAGATGCCATACAACAAGGCGATACCATGGAAAAAGTGGAGATCCTTCGCCAAGGCGCGGAAGCTGAAGCTTGGGATGCTGCGGCCGTTTTCGGAGAAATGATGTCCAAGCAGGATGAAATTGAAGCGGCCAATCGTAAAGCAGCTGAAGAAAAAGTAGCGAAGCTGACCGAAGGTTATGAAAAAACCGCAAGTGGTCTATTCTATAAAATCAGTGAAGAAGGAAGCGGTCCGAAACCCACGGCTGGTCAAACCGTAGACGTACACTACCAAGGTCGTTTAAGCGACGGTATGTTATTCGATGACTCCCGTCAGCGCGGTGAGCCTATCTCCTTCCCTATTGGAGTAGGTCGGGTAATTCCAGGTTGGGACGAAGGTATTTCGCTTTTAAACGTTGGTTCAAAAGCTTCATTCGTAATTCCACCAGACCTTGCTTATGGTTCAGCCGGAGCAGGTGGTGTTATTCCTCCTGATGCTTGGTTAATTTTTGACGTAGAATTAGTGAACGCTAAATAATAAAAACCGGCTTAGGCCGGTTTTTTTATGAGATGAAACATGTACTGCTATTAGTTTTCGGCCTCAGCCATTTAGGTCTCCTCGCCCAAGCAAACTGGGTTCCTCTTAACGAGGACCATGTTATCGCGATCAATGTTCCCAAATACCCAGGGGGATTATTCGATGAAGGTCCACGTTTATTTTACAATGAGACGAAAGAAAGGAGCCAGCCGAAGCGAGCCTTCCAAGCCCTACCGCAATCCCTGTACCTCCCGCAAAAGTACATCGTGAAATTGCCAGGCTTCTTTCAATTGGATTCCCTCGCATTCTTTGATGGAGCAGGAAAAGACAGCTTTAGGATCGCGATACGAAACTCTGAGAAATGAGATACGGTATTTGAAGGTCTAAGTAATCAATACCAAACTTGGCGGAGCCTTAAGCTCGATCATAAAACGCACTTCCTTCTTTTAGAATTTCATAGTGCTCAGGCTCAGCTTGGGGAAATACTGGTTTATGGGCAAGAAATAGTAGGCAGAGCTCTTCCCCCTTTAAACTACCCTCCGAAGAAAAAACCGCTCACCTTAGGCGCCTTTATGGGCATTAATGCCTTTGTGGAAGAAGTACGGGCTAAATTCGTTCCCGGCATTCATGTTTTTCGATACCGCAATGCAAAAGGAAAGGAACGCTATGCCTTATGGAATGAAAATCTGGGTAGTACCTATTTCCCAAGAAGTTTAAGCTTCGCCCCAGCCAAAGAAGGCAAGGTATACCGACTTCATGCTAAAGAAGGACCCATCCGTCAAGAAAGCTGGAAGCAAGGAGAGGAACTAACCATAGATGCCTCCCCCTTGATTATTGAATTCGATTAGAATTCGCCGCCACCTTCATAATCGCCGCCACCTCGTTTTGGACGTGCCTTGCGTTGATTTAAACGGTAGTTAAAGCTAAGGGTGAACTGACGTTGACGCCATTGGAAGGTGCCATAGGTATCAAAACGTCCTCCACCTGCGATATCTCCAAATTGGTAATAACGACGTAACCGCGTGTTGAATAAGTCCCGCACCGAGAAGGTGATCGTACCCTGACCTTTAAGCACATCTTTGCTCCAGCCTAAATCGAGGGTGTAGATTCCAAGGCTTCGACCTTGTGGGGTGGTGGAAGCACCACGAAGGTTAAAGCTTACTTGTAAATCACTCTTCCAGAACTTAAAGCGATTTACTAAACGTCCAGTGCTCGAATAGTTATCCGCACTAAAGTTTTGTCCTTCGTATTCCCCTACGGTGATGGCTCGGAACAAGTTTAAGTTGGCATTTACATCATACCAATCGGCAAACTTGTACTGGAAGTTAAATTCAAAACCATAAGCATCTTGCACCGCCAAGTTTACAGGGAAGAAGCGCGTAAACTCATCGCCATTGCGCTCCTCTACTACCGTAATTCGCTCGATGACGCCAGTACGGTGACGGTAATACATGCCACTGTACAAACTCCCTCTTTCAAAATAGCGCACATAACCAAGCTCATAGCTATCCGTAAATTCAGGATTCACATTGGGGTTACCGCTGTAGAAATTTCGGTTATCACTAAATCCAAAGAAGGGTGCCAGAGTTCGGAAACCCGGACGGGAGATACGGCGGCTGTAGCTCACCTGTAAATCACTTAATGGACTAAAGCTATAGGTAAAGAAAGTACTTGGGAACAAGTTCGCATAGGTACGGCGATTGGTGCTATCAAATTCACCCACCTCCGTTGTAAGATCGGTTAGTTCTGCTCGTAAACCCAATTGGAAAGTAGCCTTCTCGCCCAAAGCACCATTGTAAATACCATAGGCCGCATACACGTTTTCCTGGAATAAAAAGCTATTGTTAAACTCTGGATCTGGGATAAAGCTTCCATCCGAAGTCTGCTCATTCAAACTGTAATTATTCTCGATTTCACGCAAGGTCACCCGGCTTCCCATTTCAAGGGAACGCTTATCATCGATCGGGCGCACGTAATCGGTCTGAACCAAAGTACTGCGCTGATATTCAAGATTAGCCACCTTCTGAATAAATTGGTCCGAAATACCATTCGTATCCTGGGTAATCACCGAATTCTCGCGATCATCCTCTAAGCTAAAACGCATATCAGCGGTCCACTTATGCTTGTCATTGCCGTTAAAGATCTTTTGCCAGCTCACATTACCTTCGATCACTTCTTGATTTTCCACTTCGTCATCAAAACGATTAACCACGCGCTGTTCTACGCCATTGGCATCTAAATCACGGTATTCCAAGTCCACGGTATTATTACCACGACTCGGGCGGAAAAGAAAAGAGCCTGTTAAAGTCTGCCCCTCGGCCAAATCATAGTCGGCACCAAAACGCAAAGTAGCATCACTACCCCCGCGGTTTTGGAAGCGATCGCGTAAAAAAGAATAGCTCGTATCCGGTAAAAAGAATTTCTGGTTGGAAGAACCACCACCGGGCGAACGTCGATATTGGTACGATAAGGTGGTAAAGAAATTAAAACGCTTACGGCGTAAGTTCATTGTTGCCCCTACTCCATACAAATCGGGGTAACCCGCGCTAATATCCCAACTGCCATTAAAGCCTTTTTCATTTTGCTTTTTCAGGACAATATTTATAATACCTGCTTCTCCTTCAGCATCGTAGCGCGCCGATGGATTGGTAATCACCTCAATCTTTTCAATAACATTACCCTGCAAGGCGCGAAGGGCCCCTGCGGGATCACTGCCCACCAAACCTGAGGGCTTACCGTTTACCAAAATGCGTACATTATTGGAGCCTCGTAAGGCCACATTACCTTCTACATCGACGGACACCGAAGGAAGGTTATTCAGAATCTCCGAAGCATTCGCCCCTACACTGGCTAAGTCTTTGGCAACATTAAAGACACGCTTATCCTGTTCAAACTCCATCATGCGTGCTTCAGCGGTTACCGAAACTTCGTCTAAAACCGCACCTCCCCCTTCTTGCAGGGATAGTCGACCTAAATTTAAGCTCCCATTAGCAGGAACCTTAATGGTAAGCGTATCGGTTTGAAAACCGACAAAAGATAGAACCAGTTGATAAGAACCTTCCTTTAACTCCAAATTAAAATTGCCCTCCATATCGGTGGCAATCCCATTTTCGAGCTTCGCATTCTGATAAGCAACCACATTGGCGAAAGGTAAAACCTCCCCTTTTTGATCGATTAAAGTACCGCTTACTTGAGCCTGCAAAAGAAAACTAGCAAGGGCAAAGAGCAGAGTAAATTGTTGTTTCATAATCTTTTAATACGCTTCAATAATTTAATTAGGGTACTCCTTGTTCATACGCTCTTCCAAAGCAACCATTTCATCGCGTAAAGCAGCGGCTTCTATGAAGTCCAAGGACTTTGCAGCGGTCTCCATTTTCTTGCGTAATTTTTCGATACCCTTTTTATAATCGCCTTTGGTTTGGTATTGCAATGCCGGTTCTGCTGCCGCAGCGGGCGTATTTAGTTTGGATTTATAAGGATTGTGATCCTTCTTACTTCCAGGTAATATAGAATCGGTGGATTTCTTTAAAGCCTGAGGTTTTAAGCCGTGTTTCTCATTATACTCGTGTTGCACCGCACGTCGTCGATTCGTTTCGTCTATGGTGCGACGCATGCTGTCGGTAATTTTTTCCGCATACATAATCGCCAAGCCATTTATATTTCGGGCCGCACGACCTACCGTTTGGACCAAAGAGCGCTCAGCTCTTAAAAAGCCCTCTTTGTCGGCATCCAAAATAGCCACTAAACTCACTTCGGGTAAGTCGAGGCCCTCGCGCAAGAGGTTTACACCAATTAAAACGTCGAAGAGTCCCAAACGTAAATCACGCATGATTTCAACGCGCTCCAAAGTATCTACATCCGAATGCACATAACGGCAACGTATTCCATAGCGGGTTAAATACTTCGTGAGCTCTTCCGCCATTCTTTTAGTAAGGGTGGTCACTAAAACCCGCTCATCGAGCTCCGTTCGCTTATTGATTTCTTCCATTAAATCATCGACCTGATTGTCGATGGGACGCACCTCAATTCGGGGATCTAAAAGTCCGGTAGGACGGATTAATTGCTCCACCACTACTCCTTCACTGCGCTCCAATTCATAATCTGCAGGGGTCGCACTTACATAAACCACCTGATTTTGTAAGGTCTCAAACTCATCAAAAGTTAAAGGACGATTATCCATGGCCGCTGGCAAGCGGAAGCCATATTCGACTAGGTTCTCCTTGCGGGAACGATCGCCGCCATACATGGCCCGCACTTGGGGTAAGGTAACATGACTCTCATCAATAACCATGAGGTAATCGTCTGGGAAATAATCCAATAAACAGAAAGGCCTTGTACCTGGAGCACGCCCGTCGAGGTAGCGGGAATAATTTTCAATTCCAGAGCAATAGCCCAATTCGCGTATCATCTCTAGATCAAATTCGGTTCGCTCTTGGAGGCGCTTAGCTTCGAGAGGCCGGCCATTCTTATTGAAGAAATCGACCTGTTCGACCATATCATCTTGGATCTGATGAATGGCACTTTGTAGTTTATCCTTTCCAGTTACGAATATGTTCGCAGGGAAGATTCGCACGGCTTCAAAGGTCTCTAATACCGTCCGATCGGCGGGATCAAAACTCTCAATCCGCTCGATCTCATCCCCCCAAAAATGGATGCGAAAGGCTGTATCAGCATAAGCTGGGAATATATCAACGGTATCGCCCTTTACTCGGAAATTACCGCGACCAAATTCGGCGGCCGTGCGATTATACAAGGCGTTTACAAAAGCATACAAGAGCTTGTTACGCGCAATCACCTGCCCTACCTCAAGCTCAATCACTTGTTCATTAAAAGACTCGGGGTTTCCGATACCGTACAAACAAGAAACCGAGGCCACCACTAATACGTCTCGCCTACCGGAAAGCAAGGCCGAAGTGGTAGAAAGGCGGAGCTTCTCAATTTCATCATTAATGCTAAGGTCCTTCTCAATATAGGTTCCCGTGGTAGGAATATAAGCTTCCGGCTGATAGTAATCGTAATAAGAAACAAAGTACTCTACCGCATTATTTGGGAAATATTGCTTGAATTCAGAATAAAGCTGGGCGGCGAGCGTTTTATTATGACTCAAAACTAAGGTAGGCCGCTGCACTTTCTCCACCAGGTTTGCCACCGTAAAAGTTTTACCCGAACCTGTAACCCCTAAAAGCGTCTGAAAGGGCGCCTTGGAATTGATCCCTTCCGCGAGCTCCTTAATCGCTTGAGGCTGATCTCCCGTAGGTTGATAATCAGAGTAAATCTTGAATTTTTGAGACATTTTGCAAAAGTACAAGTCTTTTGCGGCAATTAAGACCTCCAATAAGGCCTAATAGATGTTTTAAATAACAGTAGACTTAAAAGGCTTAAAGCGGTGCTTGAGTAACCAAGCAAATAGCCAAGTAGAGAAAAAAGTAAAGCTGCTGTACATCACCGCCACCAAGGATATGTCGGAATTATTCAAAACAGAGGTAGCGATGAATATCGCCAAGGCAGCATTTTGCAAACCCATTTCTACGGCAATCGTGAAAGCACCAGAGTGCTTGATGCCACTCTTGCCGGCAATCCAAAAGCCCAATGCCATGGTAAGTACATTGAAAAACAGCAAAGGGAAAAACAAATCTATATTCGCCCAAAAAGCCGTGGTTTGATCCCCCCCATTATCCAAAAAAAGCGCAAAACCAAAGACTCCTAGAAGCAATAAGGGTAAAATATAACGCAAAGGCTGTTGAAGAGATAAAATAAAGTTACGAGGGCCGTATTCGTGACTCAGCACCCCGGCCACAACGGGTAGCACCACAGTGGTCAATATCTCTTTAAAGGTATCCTCAAAACCAATTTGAATTACGGCATCATTATGCAAGAACCAATGCATGGCTAAGCTCAAATACAAGGGAATACTCACCAAAATACCCAAGCTGTTAAGCGAGGTCATACTTACCGATAAAGCCACTCTTCCTTTAAGCATGTGGCTCACTAAATTAGAGGCGGTGCCTCCGGGGGCTGAAGCAATCAAAACGAGGCCCACTTTAAAGTAAGGGTCTATAGGTAAAAGCCAAGCCATTAAAAAGGCGACGGCCGGTAAAAGAAAAAATTGACAAGCTAAGCCTACCAAAATAGCCTTGGGCCTCAAGAATACCCTATGAAAGTCTTTAAACCTTAGGTTTAACCCAATGCCAAACATGATGAGGGCAATGGCCAAAGGGACCAAGAGTTCTGCTCCTCTTTCCATGCCCTAAATCTTATTCTCCGCTGTTCTCAGACTCCGAAGCTTCCTGACTTTCCTCTTGGGCCGCCTCTTGCTTCTGTAGGTCCTTAATCTTAGTGGTCAACATTTTTACCTGACCTTGAAGATTAGCCACGACGTTCTTTTGGGCTTCAATATTCTTCTGCGCATCCTTAACAATCGGACTCTTAGGGTCGCTGCTACTAAAGAAGCTCATATTGTTTTCCAGCTGAATCAATTCCTTCTTGGAATCATCCAATTTACGACGCAAATGATCGCGCTCTTGCTGAAGTTTGTATTCCCCTTCTTCCGCCAGGCTATCCATCTTGTTTTCGAAGCGAATGCGCTGCGACTCCTCGCGATCCATGTCTATCGCTTTGAAAATGGCGTCAATTCCCTTATTGAATCGGGCATCCAATTCTCCTCTCATTTTCTGGGGAATCGGACCTTGCGACTTCCAATCGGAAATAAACTCCTTGACCTTGGCAATGGTGGCTTTCTTGTCTTTTACATCCGGACTAAAGTCTTCCAAAGCGGCAATCACTTTCTCTTTTCCCTCGGCATTTCCGGCTAACTTCTTATCGCGGTTCTTAT
>CBFHRN010000062.1:0-10333 GCA_965658275.1 Croceimicrobium sp. | reverse complement strand
ATTAAGTATAGATCCTACAAACTTAGAATCCAACCAATGGCTATACGACAGTCTGTTTGCCCTGGAGCCGGGAATTCCAGGTAACGAAATCCTCCTCACTTCCTTGTTGTATCGGGTGCTGCTTTTTCAAGATCAAGAGGCTTACCATCAGTTATTAGATTTCGCTTCTATTTCTTTTGACTTTAACACGCGCATCACGGCGCTGCAATATTTAGCCTATTTACCGCATCCAAATCAAGATTACTTAAAACAGCTATGGGATGCCTTTTTCAATAGCAATTGGAAATTGGTTCGGATTGCCCGGTCGGGTTTGCAGAAAGAACGCGAAAAGCAGCCGGACAAATGGGAAGATTACTATCGTGCTCATTATCCAGACTGGACTGACTTTCAAAAGCGAAAGGCAGAGCGTACATTTGGCGAATAGTATGCCAGCCTATCATTCTAGATTATCACAGTTTATGGTCCTTCTGGGTGACCTGCTTCTGTTAAACCTGTCTTTTGTTTTAGCAGCGACTTGGCGATTTCAGGATTTGCCCTTCTATGGTACGGAGTATTATGATTACTACGTCCAGCTTTGGTTTATTGTCAATCTTTTATGGCTGGTGCTTTCCTTATTGTTTAAGACTTATAACAATGGCCTGAAATTGGAACCACGTCAATCCGTTTCTAAGGCTTTGAATGTTTTTAGCGGACACTTATTTGTATTACTGCTCCTCTTAGTAAGTCTGCAGCGTAGCGAACAGTATTCTCGGCTTTTTCTAATCTATTTTTATTCGGGTGCCCTTATAAGTATAATGCCATGGCACTTCTTTTACTTGCGATTCTTGCGCGGTTTCCGACGTAAAAAGAAGCCACTACGATTGGTCCTTTTAATCGGGGAAGGTCCTTCCTTTAAAGCTTTTAAAGAAACGGTGCATTTAAATCCAGAACTTGGGATTTCCGTGGTCAAAGAATTGGAATTGAAAGCAGACGAATGGTTAACCGAAGAGGATCAAAGGAACCTGTTGCAAGCGGATGTAGAAGAACTTTTTGTGGCGCTATCTCCAGGCGATGAGCGATTTAAACAGGCCTATCAATGGGCAGATAAGCATCTATTGCGTTTTAGAGCACTGCCTCATTTAGGTCTTGGTCCTATGAAAGCAGTTCAGATCGACTTCTACGACCAATTACCAGTGCTTAGTTTTCGAACTGAGCCTTTACAGCTCTGGCATAATCGCTGGTTGAAACGTTTGGTTGATGTATTGCTATCCCTTTTGCTGATTGTGATTTTATACCCGATTTTCCTGCCAATTTTAGTATTAGGGGTAAAGCTAAGCAGCAAAGGACCTTTACTTTTTAAACAGAAGCGCAGTGGCTATCGTGATGAGGATTTCTTCCTTTATAAATTTAGAAGTATGCTTGTAAATGCTTCTGCGGATAGGGTTATGGCCACGGAAGAGGATGCGAGAATTACCGCATTCGGAAGATTCATTCGCGCTTGGCATTTAGATGAATTGCCCCAATTAGTTCAGGTTTTGATAGGCGAAATGTCCTTAGTGGGACCACGGCCTCATATGTTGGCACATACTGCGGAATACCGCGATTTGGTAGATCGGTATATGTTACGTCATTTCGTGAAACCTGGGTTGACAGGTTTGGCTCAGGTAAATGGTTTGAAAGGAGAACACGACTTAGCTTCGATGGAAGACCGCGTTAAAGCAGATGTTTATTATTTGGAAAATTGGTCCCTACTTCTAGACATTTCAATTCTATTAAGAACGCTGCCTAGCCTTGGCAAAAGACATTAAAAAAGCCCTTATGACAAGGGCTTTTCTTTTATTCTGTTTTACATGTACTAACTCCAAATAGGGTGTACAAGGGGCAAAAGCTTACCAAACTTGTTAGCAGGAAGACTCCAGCTAAAACGAGCAATACTATTCCTAAAGTCCCTTCAATAATTCCTGAATAGTATAAATAGGCTACAACAAGTGCAATTAAGGTGCGAATAAGGCGATCTGCGCCGTTCATGTTCTTTTTCATGGTTAGTGATTTAATTAGAGTATAAAGGTAAAACCTTGGTTTTTTCCTTCCAGTAACCCTAGTTACAGGTGCACAATAATTCCCTCTTTTTTCTGACTAAGATGCCCTTCATTTTCGAGCTTCTTTATAACGCGGCTTATTACTTCTCTGGCGGTGCCCAATTCTAATGCAATTTCACGGTGGGACAATTGAAGAGCTTTATTGCCACTCACCGAAGCCCTACGCTGCAAATAGCTTAACAGTCTTTGATCCATTTTACCGAAAAGCAAGGACTGAATAGTGTCGAGCAGCTCGGAATAGCGTAAATTATATTGCTGGAAGAAGGCTTGGTTAAAGTCGCCATAGTCCTTCGTCCATTCACGTAATTTGGTACTAGGCATGAGAAGAATTGTACTGTCTTCTTCTGTAATGGCTCTCACCTTACTGGGGCTATCGTCTAGTAAAGCCGAAAAGGATAAGGCGCAGCTTTCTTTGGGTCGGATATAGTATAAGAGCAGCTCTCGTTCTTCAAAATTGGCAAATACTTTCACCAAACCCTTTATTACCAGAGGAACCTGCTTAATGTATTGACCTTCCCTTAAAATTTCTTGGTGCGCTGAAATTTCTTGAATACTACTTTCTTCGGCTATTTGCTCTACCAAGGTTTGTTTTAAGAAGGGAAAGCTAGACTGTAAAAAACTGTTGTATGTCCATTTTTAAAATAATTCACTTCAGTCTAATATTTCGTAACCTTGGCCGCTTTATAGTTGATTTCACTTGCTTTCACTTGCTTTATTTCCTCTTACGGATCAAAGCCTGTTGAAAGGTGATCTCGTATTCTTCAGCAATAAGTTTCCAATGGTATTTTTCCCGCACTTTTCGGGTGTTGTTGGCTATTTGCTCTCGTGCCGCGGCGGTTTTCTCCCAATGGTCCAAGTGGTTGGCAACATCACCGGCATCATTAAAGTAGCCAGCGTCTTCACCAAGGATCTCACGGTTAAATTTATTTTGATGGGCAACTACAAAAACTTTGCTTGCCATAGCTTCGAGTAAACTAGGATTGGTTCCGCCGACCGAATGTCCATGAAAGTAAAGACGGGCATAATAACGAAGGTTATTTAATTTGTCTTTATCATAGATCCCCTGCACAAAACGAATCCTGCCATCCTTGTATTTCTTTTTCAGATATTGACCATAAGTCGTCTCATGGTTGCCAACCACCAGAAAAGGGGAGCTGTTATCACTGCGCAGTACCCCATCCAAAATAGTCTCGATGTTATTTTCAGGTTCTAGGCGGGCGATCAGCAAGTGATATGCGTGAGCATTGAGATTGTAGCTCTCTAAAATCGAGGGATCACCTTTGCCGATGATCTCGGCGCCATAGGCTATATGAACACTATCTACCCGGTACTTTCTCTCCAAATATTCCTGAATCCCTTTTGAGTCGGCTACCAAAATGTCACTTCCCTTGGCGGCCCATTTTTCGGCGTATTTCAAAAATTGCTGAACTCTGGAGCTGTATTTACTTCGCTTCCACTCCAAGCCATCCATATTACTGATTATAACCGCTTTGCTTGGAAGGAGTTTTTGCCAAAGGCTAGAGCTGGTGTAACCTAAAAGTAAGATTATATCAAAATCACGCTTTTTGCTGTCGATAATACAATTGAGGTCATAGATAAACTGCCCTGCTGTCCCCATGCGGTGTTCAGGATCGTACTTATGGATAATTTCTACCCCGAGGTAATTTTTTTGATTGTAAGGATGTCGGTGCGAGTTGTATACCCATACTTGATGTCCCATGCTCACTAAATGAACTCCCAAATGCTGCGCGCATTCTTCAAAGCCACCGTAATTATTTGGTATTCCGCGTGTGCCTAGGATCCCGATTTTCATCTTAGGAAGATACTACATCCCGATACAATTCGTCAAGCCTTTGACCGCTTTTCTGCCAACTAAATTCTTGACCCACCCAAGAGCAGTGGTCTCGATTATCAGCTAAGGCAGATTGGATAGCGGCGCGTATCGAGCTGGGCTTGTTTGGATCACAATAATGTGCGTGTTCTCCAAATAACTCCCGCTGAATGGGATGGTCATTAACTACAATTTGACAGCCGGAGGCCAATGCTTCCAGGCTCACTAAGCCAGTGCTTTCATAATGGCTCGCCAAGACATGTACTTTTGCCGAAGCATAGTAATGTGCGCATTCTTCGAAGCTTGCTCGTGGGTAAAATTGAACTTTTTCGGAGGCTATCTTTTTGCATTGATTTAAATAAGCCTGATGGGCGGGAGCCGCTTCCCCAACAAGTGACAGCGGTTCTTCAAATTCTCTATGAGCTTCAATTAAGTGGAGCTGGTTTTTTATCGGTTCGAAACGTGCAATGCAGAGGATTCCTGAGCGCTCATCAGCTGCAGCTGAAGGTAGGTGTTCCACTCCCAGCTTTATGTTCGCTACTCGGCTAGGTAGGGAGTAAAACTGTTCAATAAGTTGGGCTTCAGCTTTTGATGCGCAGACCAAAGCGCTGCAATTCTGCAGGATATTTTGAACAGTAGCGTTGTGTCCTAAAAGAAGGTATTTCAAAGGAGGCCATGCCTCCCGGCCTTTTAGCGCTCGTGCTACTAGTTTGAGGTATTCCATGGCATCCGCTCCTAAGCCTTGGGAAATGAAACGACGAAGCAAGGATGCCTGAGAGTCGTGAGCCCGGTAATCAACGAAAATGGATGAAATGACCATTGGTATTCCGGTTTTGGCCAATTTTAGAGCTGCCGCGGGGCGTCCTAAGTTAAAATGATGGATGATATCGAAATCTCCTTTACTTACCGACTCACCTTCCCAAATTACAACCTGATGACCTAAGTTTCGCAAAGCCTCGGCATTTTGCTCCAGGTGTATGCTATCGCCGCCAGGCTGCTTTTGGAAATTGGATCTGCTGCTAAAAAGAATGCGAAGACTCATCAATGAAAATTACGAAATGAGCTGCGAATCTTTTAATCGATTGCGTAAAGCTGCGGCAATTAGACCTCCAGCAATAGATTTTATTAAAATACCGGGGATTAGTCGAACCAATGTAGGCCAAAGCTCTAGGCCTTCCACTTGGAAGTACAATACAATGAACCCAGGGATAAGAAGAATTCCGTGTGCTTTTAGAAAGGTGAGCATGGCTTGGAAGAAATTAAAGTCGCCCTGCTTAATTTCCCAATTAATGTAAGCTGCGCAGATTAAAAAGCCCCAGAGGAACCCACTGGTAGGCCCGATTATTTTTTCCCAGCCACCGGTATAAGAACCAAATACGGGTAAGCCCAGGGAGCCAAGTGCTAAATAGGCTAAGCCAAGAGCGAGGCTAGCTTTAGTATTGAGGACACTAAAAGCGATAAAAAGGACTAAGGTTTGAAGCGTAAGTGGAAGAATCTCGAGATTAATGCTCATTGGCGCGATGAGGGCTACCAATACCAAGCAGGCGAACCAGAGCGGGTTAAAAATATCCTTAAGCATAAGCTTTCATTTTACGTTTCGTTTTGATCTCGAAACGCCAAATTAATAATATAGACGCAACAATTAAACCTAAGGCTAGGCCATACCAGATTCCTAAAACTCCCATCTCCGCTTTAAAGCCAAGATAGTATGAAGTACCTAGGCCAATAAGCCAATAAGCCATCAATACAATTAGGGTGGGGATTTTTGTTTCAGAAATACCCCTCAGGGCCGCTAAAGCTACAACTTGAGTGCCATCGAAAACTTGAAATGCTACTGCCACAATTAGTAATTGAGCGGCTACTGCTATTACCGCGGCATCCTCACTGTAAAAAGTTGGGAAATAGAAACGACCAAAGTAAAATATGAATCCTGCTATAATCATCATGGCTAAAACTAGGATTACATTGGTGTAGGCCGCCTGACGCATGGCTTTTAAGTTACCCGCCCCTAGTTGATTGCTAACTCTTACGTTTGCGGCGGCGCCAAATCCAGAGGCGGCCATATAGCTTATGGAAGCTAATGAAATAGCAATCTGATGTGCGGCTAAAGCCTCAGCACCTATCCAACCTGCCATCACTGCCGCTAGAGCAAATGTGGAAACCTCAAAAATGAATTGTAAGCCAGAAGGTACACCGATCGCCAATAGTTTTTGGAACTGGTTTTTTTGGATTTCCAACCATTGGATGCCTGCGGTATACATCTTAAAGGCCTTTTTCCGCATGACATAGCTAATCATGATAATGGCCATTAAAATGCGCGCAATTAAAGTTGCAATACCTGCTCCCTCTAGTCCCAATGCAGGGAAGCCCCAGTTTCCATAGATAAGAAGGTAATTTAAACCAATATTAAAGAGATTCGAGCCTACACTGATGAGCATAGCCGCTTTGGTGTCACTTAAGCCTTCCGCAAATTGCTTAAAGGTTAGAAAGGTTAGGAGCGGAACAATACTAAATGAGATGATTTTAAAATATCCTGAGGCGGTGCTTAGTACCTCAGGCTCTTGCCCCATAAGGTGCAGGAAGTTTTGGACGATCAGCAATAAAGCAAAAAGCAGTAGAGCAATTGCCGTGTTTAGATAAATTCCATGTTTGAGGAAGCTACGAGCTTTTTCAGGCTTTCCTTCGCCATCGGCATTGGCTACTGGAGTCGTAAGGCCGTAGGCTAGCCCAATACCAAAAACCATGGGTACAACAAAAACAGAATTGGCAAATGCTCCGGCGGCAAGGGGTATCGTGCCTAAAGCACCTACCATAATACTATCCGCTAGTCCAACGGCAACGTGGCCAACTTGGCCTAAAATTACAGGCCAGGCAAGCTTAAAGTTTTTACTATAATGTTCCTTTAGTTTCAGAGCCCGATTTTGGACAAAAGTAGATAAAGCAATTACCTTTTAAACCCTTGAGAGGTTCAATTATAGAGAAGGATAATTTAGGAGATTTGCGAGTTTAAGAGATTTCGGCTTCATGCCTTTGCATTTCGCGCTCATAAAAAGCTTCTGCAGTTTCCATTAAACTCGTAACCTCGTTAACTAATTCTTCTTCTTCACCTTCCAATTCATCAAACCATTCTAATTCATCGTTTGAGATATCCCACACGAAGCGCGGGTATTGAGTGTGAACGACAAAAAGACTGTCTGGTTGGTCCGTGTTGTCGGCAATTAAGAAATGTGGCAGTTCCATTTTATTGTAATTAATCTAATGTATAGAAAATTTTGTTAATCAGGGGGTTAGGTCGACTACTTCGACGCAAATTTTTCTACATCATCAGCTGTTATGCTATCGCCGCCGAGTATTATAAGTCGTTCAACCACATTGCGCAATTCCCGAATATTCCCCGTCCAGTCCATGGTTTGAAGGCCTTTTAAAGCGGCTGCCTCAAACTTTTTTGGAGCGTTTCCATATTCCTCGGCTATTTTTTTCGCAAAATGCTCGCATAAAAGCGGAATGTCTTCCTTGCGATCATTTAATGCCGGTACCTGAATTAAGATAACACTCAAACGATGGTATAAATCTTCGCGGAAACGGCCTTCTGCAATTTCTTTTTTAAGGTCTTTATTCGTTGCTGCAAGAACGCGCACATCTACTTTGAGTTCCTTATCTCCGCCTACCGGGCTTACCTTGCCTTCTTGCAGAGCCCGCAATACTTTCGCTTGCGCAGACAGACTCATATCCCCAATTTCATCTAGAAATAAGGTGCCTTTATTCGCCAATTCAAATTTTCCGGCGCGGTCTTTTACCGCTGAAGTGAAGGCTCCTTTTTTATGACCAAAGAGCTCGCTTTCAATGAGTTCAGCAGGAATTGCTGCACAGTTGACCTCCACTAATGGTTCCTTAGATCTCCCGCTTTTTTGATGAATCCAATGAGCAACTAATTCTTTTCCGGTGCCATTTGGTCCTGTGATTAATACACGAGCATCTGTAGGCGCTACTTTTTCTATTAGACCCTTAATGTCTTCCAAGGCTTGGGACGAACCAATCATTTGGAAGTTTTTGCTGATTTTCTTTTTTAGGACTTTATTTTCCTTAACCAGTGAATTTCGGTCAAGTGCATTGCGGACGGTGTTTAAAAGGCGGTTGAGGTCTGGTGGCTTGGAGATGTAATCGTAAGCTCCTTTACGCATGCTATCGACAGCGGTTTCGAGATCACCATGACCTGAGATCATGACCACTGCAGTTTCAGGATGCTTCTCGCGAATACGCTCCAAAACTTCGATGCCATCCATGCCTGGCATTTTTATGTCGCAAAGGACCAAGTCTTTTTCGTTTTGCGCGAGTAAGTCAAGCGCTAACTTTCCGTTTTCGGCTTCGCTGATTTCGTAATCCTTGTTTTCGTCTTGGAGGATATTGCGCAAGACATTGCGAATTGCCTTTTCGTCTTCTACAATGAGGATTTTTGCCATGAATGTGCGTCTTTTTCGAGGCTGTAAAATAGCCCTTCTTTTAAAGCGAAGTTACATTGTTGAAGTAATCGAATCCCAAAGCGTTTAATAATAAAGTTGATTTCAATGCAGGCCATAACGATCATATCAGCCCTCATTGGGATCATACCTGGGGTATGCAGGCGCTCTTCGAAAGTGCTTTTTAGCATACGATCGGCAATCTGCATGTATTCATGCATGCTAAAGGTGTAGTTCGTGTCATCCGAATCGAGGCGTGAGGTTTGAAAGTTATCGACGCACATTTGGGCCAAGGTATCAAAGCTACCACTAGAGCCAATTAACACTCTAGGGAAATCACCTATACAAGCTTCGGTTAGCTCACTTAAAACTTCTTCTAAGTAATCATCTATTGCTTCTATCTCCTCGCGATGAATGGGGTCATTGGGGCGAAAGCGATTGTGCATGACGGAGCTGCCGATGGGATAAGACTTCTGCCAAACAGCCCGTTTTTCGCGCAATAGGATAAACTCTGTGCTCCCTCCACCAATATCCATAATAAGAGAAGGGCTGTTTTTAAACTCGATCCCCTGTTTTACCCCTTCGTAAATTAGACTTGCCTCCGTGTCGCCATCAATAACGTTGATATTGAGCCCTAATTCCTCCAGAGCTCTTTTCACTAAGGTCGTGCCGTTTTTAGCGGTACGAACCGCTGCCGTCGCTACCGCATACAGGGCATCTGCCCCATGCGCCATGGCATTTTCTTTATGCTCGCTTAGGGCCTGTAGTGCTCTTTCTATAGCACTTTCACCGATTGCGAAGTCATCCAAATCGGCACCCTCAGCAAGCCTTACGGGTATTTTGGAGTTATGCAATAAGTTTTGACTCTCTTGGTCACGAACCAGTAAATTAAAAGTATTCGTGCCACAGTCGATTATCGCGATTTTCATTTTTTAGTCGTTCTTGGGTGGTGCGTTTCGAATCCAAAGGTCCCTCTGTGGAAATGGAATGGTAATGCCGTTTTCACGGAATTTTTTGTCGATGGCAAAGCGTAAATCACTTTTTGTGCGCTCTATTCGGAATAGATTTCTGGAAAAAAAGAAAAGGGCGAAATCGAGAGAACTATTACCAAAATCTTCAAAGAAAACAATAGGGTTTGGGGACTTTAGAACTTCTTTGTTTTCAGCGGCAACCTCCAGTAATATCTTTTTCACTAATTCGGTATCGCTTCCATAGGCAACGCCGACTTGTACTTTAAAGCGAGTGACTCTGTTATTCTGACTCCAGTTCACTACGTTTTCAGCAGTTAACTTAGAGTTAGGGACAATAAGCACGATCTCCTCCCGAGTGAGGAGCATGGTGGTACGAATCCCAACTTCTTTTACTTCGCCAACAATTCCGGCGATTTCGACAATATCACCAGCTGTTACGGTTCTTTCGAAAAGAATAATGAAGCCCGCCACCATGTCTTTGAAGAGGTCCTGTAACCCTAGGCCTAAACCAACAAGCAGCGCCGTTGAAGAGGCAAGAAGTACCGTTACTTGGAAGCCAAGCGAGTCGATCATCGAGATAACAGCAATGATGGCGAAGATGTAGGAGCCTACCGAATTGATGGCGTAGGACTTGCCCGAATCGAGCTTTCCGTGTCGCTCTAATCGCTTCAAGTACTTGGAGAAGAGCCAACGTACTAAAGCCCAAACCAAAAAGATGAATAGGATCCAAAAAATGTTGATGACTCTTAACTCCCAATCTCCAACAGAGAGTAGCTCTAGCTCAAAAAATGCTTTAACCTTTTCCATTAATTTTTATAGCGAATCCAGCGTATCATTTCCGTGAAGGTAGGTTTTTTGCCATACATAAGAATACCTACTCGGTAGATCTTTGCGGCTAACCATACTCCTCCCAAAAAGGTCAGTGCCAGCAGGGACATGGAAAGTAATAACTCCCACCAAACTACACCGAAAGGAAGACGTGCCATCATCACCAAG
>CBFHRN010000061.1:8449-10366 GCA_965658275.1 Croceimicrobium sp. | reverse complement strand
TGAATTCCTTCTACATCAATATCCCAGCCTCCCGGTTGCTCAGCAATTACTTTATCTTCTTCTAACCAAGTTTCACCGCCATCGGTGGATTTATCAAAAAAGAGCTTCTCTTGATTGGCCCAGGTTACGTAAATCGTCCCATCCGGACCAACGGCTGGAACGGCACCTTCGGTGGTACTATCACCATCTACACAATTGCCAGGTATCTGATTGATCCGAATCGCTTCCGACCAGGTTTCACCGCCATCAAGCGATTTGGAAAAAAGGATATTGCTTTCATAGTTCTTATCGCTGGTACCGTACTTGTCAAATTGGGTCCAGGTTATATAAATCGCATTGGTTTTGGGATCGACCACCGCCCAATGTTTATCCTGATCTTTGGGATGAAACATGCCGGTATAAGATCCATTATTCCATGACTTGCCCCCGTCCACCGATTTCTGAATCACAATACGGTCTAAGATCTGATCGCCCGACCAATTATCCCCATTGGGATCGGAGAGGTGCAGAAAATAATGGGCTCCGGCGGTATCACTTACTACCACTGGATCGCCCCATACTCCGAAGGATGAAACTAGGGTATCTCCCGTCCAGGTTTTACCTGAATCCAGCGAATAAAAAACTTGATCAAGCACCGCTCCAGCCACCATATTGGCAGGATTAGCCGGGTTTATACTAATACTAGGCTCGCATAGGCCTCTTCCTCGAAGTAGACTCCCCTCGCCTATTTTCACATTTTGCCCCTTCAGGCTAAAGCCGCTTAGAAATACAAGGATAAGAAGGCTTACTATCTGTTTCATTTCTTTCGAATACACATTAATCCGTCTCTCAAAGGCAAAAGTAAATTCTCTACCCGCTCATCTTCTTGCACGAAGGTATTGAATTCGAGTAGGGCCTTGGTGCTTTCATCATTCGGGTCCAATTTTTCCAGAACCTTCCCGCTCCACAGTACGTTATCGGCCAGCAGTACCGCTCCCTTAGGCAAGTGGTCGATGAGCTTTTGATAATACTGCAAGTAGCGCGGTTTATCCGCATCAATAAAAACCAAATCCCAAGGTTTGTGCAATTGATCTAGCGTTTCTAAGGCATCCCCAATGTGCAAATGTATCTGCTGACCATAGGGGGAGCGATCAAAAAAGCTTCGGCTGAAAGTCTCTAACTCATCATTAATCTCAAGGGTATGCAATTCACCCTCAGCAGCTAGTCCCTCGGCCAAACAAAGGGCCGAATAACCCGTATAAGTCCCAATTTCCAAGATGTATTGCGGACAGATCATTTTGGAAAGTAGGGCCAAATAGCGACCCTGCAAAGGGCCACTCAACATACGGGGCTGCAAGACCTTGAGATGAGTTTCGCGATTCAGCTGCGCTAGTAATTCGGGCTCCGCATCGTGATGCTGGGCCAGGTAATCTTCGAGTTCGGGACTTAAAAAATGCATAAAAGCAAAAGTAGCGAATAAGCAGGGTGAATGTTTAATTTAGCCCCATGATCAAGATTCGTCCTTTTAAAGCCATTCGCCCACCTCGCGACAAAGCCTATTTAGTGGCTACGCGCTCTTATATGAGCTATACGGAAGCGGAGATGGATGATAAGTTGAAAAACAACCCTTACACCTTTATGCACGTCATTGACCCGAAGGAAGGACGCGAACTCCCTTATGGCAATGCCAAGTACGATTTGGTGAAGAAGACTTTTGAGCAATGGTGCGCCGATGAAATCTTTCATCAAGATGAAAAGGCGGCTTTTTACCTGTACTCGCAACTGAAGGATGGCAATGAATACATTGGGATCATCGCCGCCGTGAGTGTGGAAGATTATCGCGAAGGACGCATCAAAAAACATGAAAACACCCTTAGCGCTCGCGAGGAGATGTTTACCAATTATTTGGAGCACACCGGCTTTAATGCCGAACCGGTG
>CBFHRN010000061.1:0-8350 GCA_965658275.1 Croceimicrobium sp. | reverse complement strand
CTACTGATTTACCACGACGACTTTGAATTGAATAAGCTCTACGCTCATTACATCGAAACCCGAGCGGAATACGAGTTTACCAGCACGGATAAGGTTTTTCACCAGATGTGGCCCATCCACGATGATGAACATATCGCGCTTATCGAAGCTGCTTTTACAAAACAAGAGGCCCTCTATATTGCCGATGGGCACCACCGCAGTGCTAGTTCTGCATTATTAGCAGACCGCGCCGCCAGCCAAGGCCGCGAAGGGGATTTACACCAGTACTTCATGGCCTTTTTAATTGGTGAGGAGCAAATGAAAATTTACGACTACAACCGCTTGGTGAAAAACGACAGCGGGAAGTCGAAAGAGCAAATCCTGGAAGAACTACATCAAAGCTTCCAAATCGAACCGAAGCATCAAGAAACCTTTCACCCGCAAAAGCTACACGAAATGGGGATGTACATGGAGGGAGAATGGTTTAAGCTGAGTCCGAAAATGGGCAGCTTCAACCCCAGTGATTCCGTGGGTCACCTCGATGCCGAAATTTTAAGCCGCAATATCCTCGATCCGATCTTCCATATTAAGGATTTAAAGTCTGATAACCGAGTAAGCTTTGTTCCTGGCACCCATGGCTTGGAAGAATTGGAAGAAAAAGTAAATCGAGGTAAATACGACCTTGCTTTTAGCCTGCATCCGGTGAGCATTGAGCAAATAAAAGCGGTTAGCGACGAAGGTAAGATTATGCCCCCCAAAAGCACTTACATTGAACCGAAGTTGCGCAGCGGATTAGTGATTTACAAGATTTTGGAGGACTAATTAGAAGGGCCAGGTATCCAAGCACATAATGAAAGCTAAGCCAAAGGCCGCCCCTGAAACGAAAAGATTCCACTCGCGAATTTTTCGATTAAAAATGAGGGTGTAAACTCCTACAATGAATAATACCACCAGCACCACCAACAATTGAGCGAGTTCAACCCCTAAATTAAAGGGTAATAAAGCTTGCCAATAATTCCCCTCGCCCATTACCAGCATGCCGTAGTAGTTGGAGAAACCCAATCCATGGATGAGTCCAAAGATTCCAGCAATCCAATATTTGGAATTGGAATTTACATTTTGCCCCGCTTTCGTAAGATTGTAAAGCGCGGTTAGCACAATGGTGAGTGGAATAAGAAACTCGATCAAGCCTTTATCTACTTTGACCACTTCCGCCGCACCCAAACTGAGGGTGAGGGAATGCCCCAGTGTAAAACAGCTTACCGCAATAACCACTTTTAACCAGTGCTTGGTTTGATAAATCGCCATTAAGGCAACTATAAATAGGATATGATCCAAGGCGTCTAAGCTTAGAATATGCTCATAACCCAATCGTAGATAATTGCTAAATGCCGACATCTTAAAATTCTAATATGTAATCCCCTTTCCCTGGACTCAGAAATGCGGAACGCAATTCTTCCCCCACTTGAACATTAACAATGTTACTCTGGTCATCAAAACTATCAAAAAATATTCGATTCTTAACCTCCACCTTCTTAGGAGCTTTACTACAGGGGAATTCAAGATATAAATAACTTAGCTCAAATTCTACTTCAAGGCCAATATAGGCCATTTCCAAGGCTTGTCCATTGACGTTAAAGCCCACAGTTTGCTTCAAATAGTTTTCAATGAGCTGCGGTGCCTGAGCATGCTCGTTTTCGGACCCCAAGTTTAAATCGAGACCCGATTGTTCCTCCAATCGATTTTCTAGATCCTCCGTAAACACTCGTAGCGTCATCTGTAAACTTTGGTCTTTATAGTCGACTTGCGCGATGCTGACGTGAAAATCGTGCTTCGGCATAAGAAAAGTCAATACAATTAAGGTCCAAATCGATGGCATATTGAACTAATTTTAGTTTTGCTAATGTACCTTTAAAAGCAAAATTTGTTCGATGGCCAATCAAGATTTAATAATCCCCGAACGCAGTCGCGATATTGGCGACTTTCTGGTAGGCCGCCTTTTACCCTTTCGCAAGAAACGCATGGTCGGCCCTTTTATATTTATCGACCATATGGGTCCCACCGAATTGAGTCCGGGTCAGTATATGGACGTCGACCAACATCCGCACATTGGCTTGGCCACGCTCACATTTTTACTGGAGGGCGAAATTGAACATCGCGATTCCTTAGGAACCCAACAGGTAATTCGCCCCGGCTCTGTAAACTGGATGGTCGCAGGAAAGGGGGTCGCGCACACCGAGCGAACTCCGGCAGCCTGGAGACAAAGTGGAGAAGCCTTAACCATGCATGGTTATCAGATTTGGGTGGCCTTACCTAAAGATCAAGAAGACCTAAACCCTTCTTTCCATCATTTTGATGCCAAAGAACTACCGCATTGGACCTTGGGTGAAAATGAGTTGACCCTAGTAGCGGGTGAAGCCTTTGGAAAAAAATCTCCTGTGCCCGTGCACTCGCCCCTCTTTATGGTGGAGCTCAAAACGGAAGCGGATAATGAAATCGACATCAGTGGGCAAATGAAAGGTGAAATTGGCATTTGTGTAGTTAAAGGCGCTGTTTACGCCTGTGATCAAAAAGTAGAAGCCGGCAATTTATTAGTCGCCAAAGAAGAAGACGCCTGCAAACTGGGTATTGAAGCAGGTTCACACCTTCTCTTTTTTGGTGGGGAAGCTTTCCCTGAGGGACGTCATATCTATTGGAACTTTGTCTCTAGCGACGCTGAAAAAATAGAAAAGGCGAAAGAACAGTGGAAGAACTGGGACTGGCCAAAAGTGGAGGGTGACGACACTTATGTACCCTTACCCGGGACAAAGTAGAGACATGGCCTATTTTTCTCAGGAAATTTGATTCAAGGACACAATAAATTCCACAATTTCGTCGCTAGTTAAGAAATACCAAAACTATGCGACTATCAATTTTTCTAGGCTTACTGCTTTTTAGCCTACAGGCCGGCGCCCAATACCATAGTTTTGGATTCGGTGCTGGGACCTCCGCCTTTCGAGGTGAAACCACCAAAGACAATGTATTAATTGAGGAGCCTGGTATCAACCTTTACGGCTATTACTCTTATTGGCTAGCCGATGACGAGCGCTGGCAGTTGGTAGCCCTGGCGCATCTCGATTACATCAATGGCAAACGCGAAGGCAATGCAAGCGACGCCCCTAACTCCTATGATGCCCACTCTCTTTTAGTGAGTCCAATGGCTGGGATTCGTTTTTACGCGGATCGCGACATCATGGACTATATGCCGGAAAAATTCCAAGGAGGCCTATTTGCCGGCATCTATGCTGGCGCGGCGATTGCTTACACCGAGTATCAAACTCCCGCTGTCATTGACCCCGAGAGCCTCTATTTCAAAACCACACCCACGCTCAGCTTCAATAGCATGTTGGAACTTGGTTACCGCATGTTTTGGAATCAGTTTTGGGCTTACGAAATCAGCTGTGGCATCCAGCATGGTTTTAACGACCGCTGGGATGGTTTCAAAGGGAATTCCGATGCCAATGATTTTGTGAGCCACATTTCCATAGGCGCCACCTATTCTTTTTATGCTTTTCGCTAATTAGAACCAGGCGGAACCAAGGAGCCCAAAGGCCAAGAGAAGTAAAATAGTTATTTGGAACCAACGGCTGAAATTTTGAAAGGCCGGGCTATTCAGCCTCAACGCTAAACGTCCGGCCAATAAAGCGATGCCCGAAAAAATAAGAAAGGCTTGGAGCATGAAGCTAAGTCCCATGGTAAACATTTGCGCCATGGGCGACCAAGCTCCCTCTTGATCCACAAATGCCGGTAATAAGGCTAAGAAGAAAACCGTCACCTTCGGATTGAGCACGTTCATTAAAAAACCCTTTCGATAACTCTTCCCCAAGCCCGGCGCTGGACCGATTGCCTTTTCCCTAGCAAGGTCGAGATGCTGGGCTTTTTCACGATAAGTCCCATAGGCGATGTATAGTAAATAAACTGCACCTAGCGTCATCATGGCATCAAAGGCCCATTCATTCGCCTTTAAAATTAAAGCTAAACCACTTGCCGCTAGACTGGTGTGAATAAAGACACCCGAGGCCAATCCAGCTGAAAGGCCAATCCCACGACGGGCGCCCCGCAGAATCGATTCGCTTAGTACAAATAAATTATCCGGCCCTGGCATTAAGGTAAGACCAATGGCGGCCATTAAGAAGGCTAAATAGAGTTCTGTATTCACTAAATTGATTTGGCCTTTAAAAGTAGGACACTTGCATAATAGACCTACATAAAGCACCTTTGTTTTATGCAAAAATCTGCTGATCCATTCTGGTTTGCTTTGTACACCAAGCCTCGCGCGGAAAAGAAGCTCACAGAGCGATTACGTTCGAAAGGTTTTGAAGTATATGCCCCTACCCAAACCTTGCACAAGCAATGGAGCGACCGTATTAAGAAGGTCGAAGAGCCCTTTTTTAAGTCCTATGTCTTTGTGAAGTTTGAGGAAAAAGACAAAATTAATGTTCTTCAAACCCAAGGGGCCGTAGCCCTCGTCACTTGGCTGGGAAAGCCTGCTAAAATCAGGGATGAAGAAATTAGAGCCATCAGTGATTTTCTAGAACGATACGAAGGGGTTAAAATGGAAAGTGTAGACTTCAGCGCTGGACAAAAGCTCCGCATAAAACATGGTAGTCTTGAAGACCAATATGGTACGGTACTGCGCCAAAGTAAGAATCGGGTAACTTTAGAAATCGAGCAATTGGGCATGACCTTGCTGGCCGAAGTACCCAAAAGCCAAGTAGAAGCAAGATGATGAAGAGCACTCTAGCCCTTTTATTGGGAATAATTCTTAGCGCTAGCCTAAGCGCCCAGGAAAAAATCAATTGGATTAAGATTGAAGATTTGGAAGCTGCTCAGGCCGCAGAACCCAGGAAGGTATTTATTGACATGTATACCAATTGGTGCAGCTGGTGCCATAAAATGGACAAAGCGACTTTCCAACATCCGGGTATCGTTAAATACATTAATGAGCATTATTACGCTGTGAAATTTAATGCCGAGCGTAAAGACACCGTCCACTATCGGGGTGAGTCCTATGCGTTTATCCAGAATGGCCGCAGAGGCTATAATCAATTGGCGGCCTTGCTGATGAACGGCCAGCTCTCTTACCCCACCATTGTTTACCTCGACGAAGATTTGAGAATTATCCAACCCGTACCGGGCTATATGAGTCCGCAAGACTTTGAGCGAACGGTAACCTACCTCGCAGGTGATCACTACAAAGAGCAACCTTTTGAGCAGTACAAAAAGAACTACACCCTCATTCATACCGCTAAAAAGGAGGATTAAAGAAGCCGCCGCTTTTAGCCTTGATATTTTTTAGCCCTAAGGGGCATTTCTCTTAACTTTGCCGCTTTCAAATTATCGGCATGAAGATCTCCTACAACTGGCTAAAACAGTATTTGAATATTGACCTTCCCGCAGAGAGGGTTTCCGAAATTTTAACCGACACCGGACTTGAGGTTGAAGGCCTTGAAAAAGTAGACACTATTAAAGGTGGATTGCGAGGCGTGCTAATCGGTGAAGTTTTAGAAACGCGACCCCACCCTAATGCCGATCGACTAAAGGTTTGTACTGTAAATATTGGCGCCGATGAACCGGTGCAAATCGTTTGCGGAGCGAAGAATGTGGCGGCCAACCAGAAGGTACCTGTAGCCACTGTGGGCACCGAGATCTTTCTGAAGGACGATAGTTTTACCATTAAGAAGAGTAAGCTTCGAGGAGAGGTATCCGAAGGAATGATCTGCGCTGAGGACGAATTAGGACTTGGTGATGACCATGATGGCATTATGGTCTTAGACCCCTCCGCAGAGGTGGGCTCTCCTGCTGCCGAATACTTTAATATTGAATCCGATTACCTTATTGAGATTGGCCTAACCCCTAACCGAACCGACGCCATGTCGCATTACGGTGTAGCGCGTGATTTACGTGCAGCCCTCTTGCGCTTTGGGGAAGAGAACTTAGACCTTCACCTACCTTCTACCGCCAATTTCTTGGTGAAAAGCAAAGAACTGCCGATAGATGTAGAGATTGAAAGCACCGACTCCTGCTACCGTTATATGGGCGTAAGTATAAAAGGGGTAGAAATTGGCCCTTCTCCCGATTGGATGCAAAACCGTTTGCGTACGATAGGCCTAAACCCTATTAACCTCGCGGTGGATGTTACCAATTTCGTTTTGCATGAATGCGGACATCCCATGCACGCCTTTGACGCCGATAAAATTGCCGATCACAAAATAATTGTACGCAAAGCCAAAGAGGGTGAAGCCTTTACCACCCTAGACGAAACGGAGCTTAAACTCAGTGATCAGGATATGGTAATTGCTGATACCGAAAAAGCCTTGGTTTTAGCAGGTGTTTATGGAGGTTTAAATTCAGGCGTAAGCCATGAAACCAAAAATATTTTCTTGGAGGCCGCTTACTTTAACCCAGTAAGTATCCGTAAAAGCGCTAAACGTCATGGACTCAATACCGACTCTTCTTTCCGTTATGAGCGCGGGGTAGATCCTGAAATGACAGAGTACGCCCTGCGCCGGGCCGCAAGTTTAATACTCGAGTACGGCGGTGGTGAAATTGCCATGGAGCCCAGAGACGAGCACCCCGTTAAACTAGAGCCTTTCCAAGTTTCCCTAGACTTGGATTATATGGACACCCTCATTGGAGAGTCGATCCCCATGGAAATGGTTCGTACCATTTTAGCCGGTCTAGAAATCCGCATCAAAGCCGAAACCAGTCGAACCCTAAAATTGGAAGTGCCACAATACCGTCAGGATGTGCAAAGACCCGCCGATATTGTCGAGGAAGTACTTCGCATTTATGGCTTTAACGCTGTTCCTTATGAAGGCGCCATGCAGCTCTCGGTGGCTAAAATTGACCCTCGAGATGACTCCAAACAAAGGGAAGTAATTAGCAGCCTACTGAGTGCATCCGGATTTAATGAAATGATGAACAACTCGCTTACCAAGGCGAGTCATTATGAGAAATACGGCTACCAAGCTGAGGCTAGTGTAAAGATGCTTAATCCACTGAGTCAGGATCTTGGCGTAATGCGTCAAAGTATGCTGTTTGGCGGATTGGAAGTAATCGACTACAACCGCAAGCGCCAACGATTGGATCTTAAAGTTTATGAGTTTGGTCGGACCTACCAGATGGCAGCCGATGGCAGCTATAAAGAATCAGAGCGCTTAGGTATTTGGATAAGTGGTCAAGAGCGCCGTGAAAACTGGAAGTATGCGAGTCAGGATTCGGATTTCTTCAACCTTAAAAACGCGGTGCTAAACGTATTAGATCGTTTGGGTATTCAAGGCTACCAAGAATCCTATTTTAAGGACGCGATTTATGGGGAAGGCCTTCGCTTTAACCGTGGACAGAGCAGCTTGGTAGACATGGGTAGTGTTCATCCTAAAGTTTTAAAAGACTTCGACATCAAGGCACCGGTTTATTACGCCGACCTAAATTGGGATATGATTCGCAAAGCCGCTAAAAAGGTGCAAATTGTGATGGAAGATCTTCCGAAATACCCGGAGGTAAGACGAGACTTAGCCCTATTGGTAAACAAGGAGCTAAACTACAGCGATTTAGCCCAAACCGCTTCAAAGGCTGGAGGTAAATTATTGCGGTCCATTAACCTCTTCGATGTTTATGAAGGCAAGAATCTCCCAGAAGGCAAAAAGTCTTATGCTCTAAGCTTCGTGTTCCGCCATGATGAGAAAACTTTGAATGATAAAGCCGTGGAGCAATTCATGAGCAAGATTCTCAAAAGCCTAGAGGAAAGTCACGAGGCTAGTTTGCGCTAAATGAACTTTTTAGGGAGTTAAGCTTTTAATAGCACATGCTGAAGATTGCTTATGATCCTATTTACCATCATCCTTTGCCGGCGGGACACCGTTTTCCTATGGCCAAGTACAGCCTGCTTCCCCAGCAATTAATTTACGAGGGCACCTGCAGCGAAAGCAACTTCTTTGCGCCAGGCCTATTGAGCGAATCCCAAATCTTACGGAGCCATGTTGCTGCTTATTGGCAAAAGCTTAAGGAGCTTAAACTAAGCAGAGCTGAGGAACGCAAAACGGGCTTCCCGCTAAGCGCCATGCTGGTGGAACGCGAACGCAGAATCAATCAGGGAACCATCGAATGTGCACTTTACGCCTTAGAAAATGGGGTAGCTTTAAATATTGCTGGTGGGACTCATCATGCATACAGTGATCGCGGTGAAGGTTTTTGCCTTCTTAACGACATCGCCATCGCAGCCCACTACCTTTTGGATGAAGGCCTAGCTCGAAAAGTATTGGTACTGGATTTGGATGTGCACCAAGGAAATGGCACCGCGGAGATTATGGCTAAGGAAGACCGCGTTTTC
>CBFHRN010000060.1:0-11146 GCA_965658275.1 Croceimicrobium sp. | reverse complement strand
CCTTATTCTTGGTGGTTTACTTCTTTTTTTTCTGGCTAAGGTTCGAGAGCAAAAGCTTAAGGGTTTAAATCGAATTGCCTGGGCGCTGCTCTTTAGTTTGGGCGGCGATATCCTGTTGATGAATAAAGGAAATGAGCATTACTTTTTATTGGGCATGGCTTCCTTTGGCTTAGCACATTTGTTTTACATCCTATGGTATTTAAAAGTAAAACCTAAGCTGAATGTGGCGGCTAGCTTGGGTAGTTTGGCATTTTCAGCTTTGGGCCTCTGGTCTTTAACCGCGCTGGTGGAGGTACCCTATGAGTTGGAAAGACCCATTTACGCTTATTTTACCTTGCTGAGTATTCATTTATTCTTGGCGGCAAATGCCTGGCGCCATCGGATTCAGAATTACTTGGCTTTAGTGGGTATTGGCCTTTTTATCTTTTCGGATTGGTATTTAGCCTTCGATAAATTTGGAGGTGGGAGTCCTGTGGTTTGGTTGGATCCTATGATTGTAATGCTAAGCTATGCGGCAGCGCAGGCCTTTATTGTGATGGGGGTTTTACGGGAACGCTTGGGTAAGTTTGACCTCTAAGCGGGGTCTACATCGTAAATAATGCTAATGGCTTTGCTGCGATGCTCGGCCTGAAAATCTTCGACTATTTCCTTTAAACTGGCCTTGGCGCTTTTGAGCTTGATGCCATTTTCCAATTTGATCAGTATTTCCATTTGATATTGACCTCTTAAACGTGCCGCTAAGGGAAACTCGGGTCCCATCATGCGATTACCGAAGGCCCTTTTAATGTTGGCGGCTAATAAGCGGGCGCGCTCTTCTAAATGTGGCCGATCACGATGCTTCAGGTTGAGCCTAATTAAACGGTAATAAGGAGGGTAATGAAATTCTTGTCGTTCCAACAACTCCCTGGTGTAGGTGTTGCGATAGCGATGCGCCATTACATCAAGAATAACCGGATGCTGAGGATCGGAACATTGAATTAAAACCAAACCTTGTTCGCCCTTGCGTCCGGCACGTCCTGCAACCTGTGAAAGCATTTGATAGGCTTTTTCGTGCGAGCGGAAATCGGGGAAGTAGAGCAGGGTGTCGGCATTCATGATGGCTACCAAACCTACATTTTCAAAATCGAGTCCTTTGGTAACCATTTGGGTACCCACTAAAATATCGGTTTCGCCCTCTTCAAAGGCGGTGATTATGTTTTCGTAGGCTTTTTTCTTCCGCGTCGTATCGAGGTCCATGCGTTGCACCTTAGCTTCTGGAAACATTAACTTTAAATCGTCTTCCAGCTTTTCCGTGCCAAAGCCTAGGGTCTTTAAGTTCTTGCTTTTACAGGCAGGGCAAGCGGCAGGGGGCGGGGTATTGTAGCCGCAATAATGACAGCGAAGTCGGTGCTGGTAACGATGGTAAGTAAGACTTATGTCGCAGTTTTTACACTGGACCACATGGCCGCACGTTTCGCACTGTAGGAAGGTGCTGAAACCCCTTCGGTTTTGAAAGAGGATCATTTGCTTACCCGCTTTGAGAGTGGCCTCAATTTGATCCACCAATCCTTGCGCAAAATGCCCACGCATTAACTTTTTATGGCGTTGCTCTTTGAGGTTTATGGCTTTGATTTCGGGTAGGGCTATGTCGCCAAAGCGCTGATTCATTTCTACCAAAAGGTATTTTCCCCTTTGGGCATTGAAATAGGATTCGAAGCTGGGAGTCGCTGATCCTAGGATAGTTTGCGCCCCTTGCATTTGCGCGAGCACAAGGGCGGCATCTCGGGCATGGTAGCGAGGGGCGGGTTCGAACTGTTTGAAGCTTGTTTCGTGCTCTTCGTCTACGATAATTAAGCCCAAGTTTTGGAAAGGTAGAAGTACGCTGGATCGAGCCCCGATGACTAAACAGGGCTGATCGCCCATCTTTTTAAGCTTTAGCCAGGTTTCCACTCGATCGCGATCGCTAAAACGTGAATGGTAAACTAAAAGTTGATCGCCAAAGTAACGCTGCAAGCGTAAAATGAGCTGCGTGGTTAAAGCAATTTCGGGAACCAAGTAAAGTACCTGACGCTTCTGCTTTAAGGCATCCGCCATTAATTGCACATATACCTCCGTTTTACCCGAAGAAGTTACGCCGTGCAGAAGGATGGGCTTTTGGTCTTCGGACTTAATTTGTTGATAGGCTTTCTCTTGATGAGGATTGAGGGCTTTAAGTTCTTGAATGGTATCCATTCCTTTCAGCTGCAGCTGATCTTCTTGGTAGAAAATTTCCAGTAACTCTTTTTTCGCGAGTGATTTTAAACTACTCTCACCCGCCCCACTTTTTTTAAGTAATTGGGCGGCACTTATTTGTCCCTCTTCATTGCGCAGTACCCAATAGCTGAGCAGTAATTGCCTTTGCTTTTCGGCCTTGCCCACTATTTGGAAGGCCGCATCGCTATCCTCTGGATGCAGTAGGGGTCCGGCTTTGACCATACGCCGCTTACGCGGTTTATAGGCTTGCTTTAATTCTTCTTCTAAAACGATATAGCGTTTGGAGAGCAAGTCTTTAACCGTTCCTAATGGGTTTTTAAAACCGGTGATTTCGGTAATCTCTTTGATGCTGAGGCGTTCCTGACTATCGAGGGCTTCAACAATAAGGTATTCGGCATCATTAAGCTCTTCTTCGACAATTTCTTTGAGCAAATTACGCTGCACCACCATTTCACTCTCCAGTTTGAGTCCGGATGGTAAGGCCGCTGCCATAACATCCCCGGGGTTACAGAGGTAGTAATCTGCGATCCATTGCCAGAAGTTGAGTTGTTTTTGACTGAGGATGGGTTCTTGATCAATGATATCGTCAATGTACTTCGCCTCAAAGCCCTGCGGTGGCTCTTGATGCAAACGCGCTACAATGGCGGTATAGAGCTTGCGTTTTCCCAGTGGCGCGACCACCCGCATCCCTAATTCAAGGGCCCCTTCGAGGTGAGGGGGAACCTTATAGGTATAGGTCTGGCTTATCGCCAAAGGTAAAATCAAGTCTACGTAGTGATCCATTGGATTATCCTTGCTTTTTACGGGTACCTTCGTAAAGGTCGTAACGCACCAGCCAGCTATCCAATTTAGCGTTCTTCAGTTTTATTTTTTGGGAGGGCTTTAGACCTACATATTTAAGTCCTTCTTCCGAAGCTGTAAAGATCCAAGCCGTATAACCGGCAAAGTGTTGTTTGAGCGTATCACCTATTCCGCTGTACAGCTTAGGAATATCGGCTTCGATTTTAATGTCGTAGGGCGGATTCATAATGATTACCCCATTTTTGGGCAACTCGATGCTTTCGGGCCAGTTGAGGAAATCCGACGGTTTAAACTTAATGTGGTCTTCCATTAAGGCACTACGGGCATTACGGCGTGATTTCAGTAAGACTTTGGCATCGAGGTCGAATCCTAACAGCGGTGGTAAGTTTTGATTTTCCTTTTCGAGCGCTTTGTCGAAAATGAGCTTAAAGAGTTCTTCATCAAAGTTCTTCCATTGCATAAAGGCAAACTTCTTGCGAAATACATTGGCGGGTACATTGGAGGCCCGCAAGGCCGCTTCTAAAAGGAAGGTCCCTGATCCACACATGGGGTCAATAAGCGGAAGTTGTGGATCCCAATTGGTAAGAGCCAAAATACCGGCCGCCAATACTTCATTGAGTGGGGCGGCGTCTACTGCTTGGCGGTAGTTTCGGATATGAAGGCTGTCGCCCGATGCGTCTAAACTAAGCGTAAGCCACCTTTGCTGTATATGCACATTAATAGCAATGTCGGGTGCCTTTAATTGAACTGAAGGTCTTTTCCCTAACTTTTCCCGAAAACGATCGACGATGGCATCTTTGGTTTTTTGGGCGATGAAGAGGCTGTTGCGGTATTGATCACTAAACACCGTAGCATCTACCGCTATGGTTCGATTTACCTCGAAAAGATCTTCCCATGGAATAGCTTTTACCTTTTTGTAGAGGTGCTCTTCGTCGCGGACTTGCACACGTTCTAATTGTACCAGGATTCGGATCGCCGTGCGCAGCCATAGATTGGCTTTGTACACAAAACCAATATCCCCTTCGCAGATTACGGCGCGTTTGGAGATTTGCACTTCTCGTCCTCCTAACTGCCGCACTTCGCGGGCCAAAACAGGCTCTAAGCCTGCTAGGGTTTTAATGATTATTTGATAGTCGCCTTCCAATTTATCGGATGTCGAAACGACGCATTTCTACCGTGGCACCGCCCATATCGTCAACTGGGGCATCGCCAAAGATAATTTCTCCTTGGATCATTTCTTTTTCGGCGAGCTCGAGGTATAAAGTGTCGATCCAAACCTTATCTCCTAATTTGAGGCTTATTTCATAGCCGCGACTGGTAGCCTGGCTGCTCGAGTCTTGCACGGTAACTCCGTACACTACTTGACCATTCATTTCTACCTCCATGATTTTTTGCTGGGGGTAAGACTTGGTGTTCGCGCGGTTCGCTTCTTCGGTATTGCCGGCGCAAGCTCCTACAAGGACTAGGGCGCCCAACCAAACTTTCTTCATGTTCTGGATTTTTCCTCAAAGGTAGTTATCGCAAATTAGACCTGAAATTCACTTCTTGTCTTACTTATGAACAGGTCGTTGCGGTGGGCGACCAAATTGTTTAGATTCACGGCAAATTGAGATTATGGCGCATCTTTCCACCCTCGACTGGTCGATTGTTATTGGCTTGATGATTGTTTTTGTGTTCATCGGTATACGCTTTCGTGGAAAGGCGGAAGGCGGGCTGGCGGGCTTTTTTTTAGGGGGGCGTAATTTACCGTGGTACATTGCTGGGGTATCGATGGTAGCTACCACCTTTGCGGCTGATACGCCGCTTTGGGTTACCGAGAAAATTGCGCAGCATGGCATTTCGGGCAATTGGCTGTGGTGGAATATGGTGATTGGCGGTATGCTAACTACATTCTTTTTTGCACGTTTATGGCGTCGTGCCAATATCATTACGGAATTGGAGTTTTTGGAAATACGCTATTCTGGTCCGGTCGCTTCTTGGTTACGGGGTTTAAAAGCGGTGTATTTGGGTTTATTTATGAATGTAGTAATCATTGGCTGGGTAAATGCGGCCATGATTTCTATTTTGGAGGTCTTTTTTGAAATTCCCACGGGGCAGGCTTTCTGGCTTTGTATGGGGGGTATGTTAATTGTTGCCTTTTATTCGTCTATCGCGGGCCTATTGGGCATTGCGATTACCGATTTTGTGCAGTTCATCATTGCGATGAGTGGCTCTTTTATATTGGCTTATGTGGTCTTGGATCTTCCGGAAATAGGCGGGGTGGCAGGACTAAAGGCCCAATTACCGGCCTGGCGATTGGATTTCTTCCCTGCCTTGGAGGGTTGGTCGGATGTGGCCAGCGGCACCTTTTCATTATCGGCCGGGGCTTTCTTTTCTTATGTGGTCTTGCAGTGGTGGGCGAGCTGGTATCCGGGTAACGAGCCTGGTGGTGGGGGCTATATTTCGCAGCGGATGATGAGTGCTAAGGACGAAAAGCATGCGGTGTATTCGAGCCTTTTTTTCCAAATAGCCCATTATTGCTTGCGCCCTTGGCCTTGGATTATTGTGGCTTTAGCGGCATTAATCTTGTATCCCGAATTATCCATCGAAGATTCGCGAAAAGGTTTTGTATTTGCGATGCGCGATCATTTACCATCTGGGCTCAAAGGTCTACTCTTTGTGGGCTTTATCTCGGCCTATATGTCTACCATTTCCACCCAATTAAATTGGGGTTCGAGTTACCTTACTAATGATTTGTACAAGCGCTTTCTTAAGCGTGATGAAAGCGACCAACACTATGTGTGGGCCGGAAGGGTGATTACTTTACTGATTATGGGAGTAGCGGTATACGCTACTTCGCAGATTACGATGATTGATGCGGCCGCTCAGTTTTTAATTGCCTCAGGTGCGGGCTTGGGTATGGTTTTGATTTTACGCTGGTATTGGTGGCGAATTAATGCTTGGACCGAATTGGCGGCAACGATTGCGCCTTTGATTGGTTTAGGGATTTCCAAATACCTATTGGTGGATTATGTGCCCAAGGCTTTCTACGATCAGAATGGTGACTTCATCTTTACGGTGCTGTTTACGACCGTAGTGTGGGTGGTGGTTAGCTTTACGAGTCGACCCACGGATGAAGCGACCCTGCAGGCCTTTTACGATCGCATTAAGCCAGGCGGTTTTTGGGGAAGGTTTAAAAGGGAAGAAAAGGAGCAGGTAGAGTTTTTTCCGATGTTTTTAGCCTGGCTAAGTGGGGTGGCTTTGGTGTATGCCTCCTTATTCTTTTTAGGAAAAATGATTTTTGCCGAATATAAATGGGCTGGGCTTTGGCTAGCGGTGGCCCTGGTGTCTTTTGTTGCCATGCGTTGGGCGATGCAAAGGTCTAAATTGTTTTCCTCTTAGTATATTCGCTATCCTTCAAAATGAAATCTATGAAAGTTCTAAAGTTTGTTTCTTTTTCGGCTCTCGCCTTAGTCTTGGCGGCCTGTGGTAATTTACGTATCAAGGCCTATCAGCCCTTTCAGGCACCGGCTAAAGCGAATAAAGTTGCTCTTGTGAGTTTTTACGTCGGCAGACCAGAGTTGCCCAAAGTGCCGGCTGCGGATGCTGAGGCTTTCAATAAAAAAGTTTACGCCTTGGAAAGCGAATTGGTGGCTTTAATGAACGAAAAGGCCAATGATTTCTATGGCTTATTAGATCAGGGCATTGAGACGCAGTTAAATGTCGAATGTTTAGCGGCAAAAGAGTTGGAGTCGGGTCCTCGCTACCAACGCTCGGCCCAAAAGCAAGAGTTGGAGGCTTTACAGGTGGAAGGTGCTCGGTATTTTAAGTCCATCGTTTTGGCAGAAGGAGGCTTAAGTCTTTTCGAGTTTGAGGAGGGTAAGATTGCTCAATATATGGACGAGAGTCCACGTTTAAAGTCGGCCGTACGCAGTAATCTTAAAAACCTTGGTGCGGATATGATGGGGGTGGCCCATGCGCGCTTGGCGATCGAGCGGGTTACTCGCTATGGACAAAAGGCGAATTTGAAGTTGATGGTGGATTTATACATTTACGATGAACAGGGCAGACCCATAGGTCATGGTTATGGTGAAACGATTCCTGTAACGATTGATGGCACTCAGTTGTCTGATTATGAAATGGTGCTAGATCAGTACGGTGGTTTGCAAAAGGAAATATTAACGGAATTAGCCAAGGTCGAAGAATAGGATGGGTCGGTATTTTTCCCTCCTTCTGGTCTTCGCCAGTTTATCTTTTTATTCCTTACCGGCTCAGATTTCAGCCCGTAAGGGCAGTCAAGCCCGTTCTTATGCGGAGATTATTGCTGGCTATCAGTTTTTAGCAGATGCTTATCCCAATGCCCAGTTGTTGGAGTTAGGACCGAGTGATGCTGGCCGACCGCTGCATTTATTTGTAATGCAAGCCGAGTCCTTTTTAGGGGATCAGACTTTGAAACAAATGGCCGAAGGTAAATTGGTGGTGTTGGTTAACAATGGCATTCACCCTGGCGAAAGCTGTGGTATGGATGCTTCTTTAGAGTGGTCGGCGGAGGTGCTCAAGACTGGTGGGGTGGCGCCCCAACAATTATGGGCGATTATTCCGGTTTACAATATTGGAGGAAGTTTACAGGCACGGCCTCATACTCGGGCCAATCAAAATGGTCCCGACTTACAAGGTTTTCGGGGCAATGCCCGTAACCTAGATCTGAACCGTGATTTCATTAAGGGAGATGCGCTCAATACCAAGAATTTTTGGGCTTTATATCAAGCCCTTCGTCCACATATTTTTATGGATACCCATACTTCGAATGGCGCGGATTATCCGTATACCATGACTTTAATAAGTACCCAAAGCGATAAAATTGCCCCCAGTATAAGGAACTTGCTTTATGAAGAAATGGAGCCTTATTTGTATCGTTCTATGGAAAAGCGGGGATGGGAGATGATTCCGTATGTAAATGTACATGGTAAACCTCCTCATAAAGGCTATTCTGCTTTTTTGGAGACGCCTAGGTATGCCAGCGGTTATACCGCTTTATTTCATAGCATTGGTTTTATTACGGAGGCACATATGTTTAAGCCTTATTCGGATCGGGTGGAGGCTACGCATCAGTTTCTCGAAACATTAGCAGCCTATTGCGCCGAGCATGCCGCTGAGGTAAAGGCTGCTTATCAAGCCGCCCTTAGTTGGGAAGCACAAAGCACAACTTTTCCTATTGCCTGGGAATTGGATAGTAGTCGGGTAGAGGCGCTTGATTTTAAGGCCTATCCTTATCGTTATGAAGAGAGTACTTTGGGTGATTATCAACGTTTAAAGTACAGCCGGGAAAAAGAAGAGTCCTTGGCATTGAATTATTATCCGCGCTACCGCGCCACGGCCTCCGCTGCAATGCCGAAATACTACGTGGTGCCGCAAGCTTGGAATGATGTGGTGCTTCGTTTGCAATACCATGGTATTGAGATGCAGCCTCTGGCTAAGGATACCTTGCTGGAGCTTAGTACAGTGTATTTAGAAAAGTGGGAGCATGGCCGCCGACCTTATGAAGGGCATTTCAGAACCGAGGTGCAATCGGTACGGCGCATCAAGCAAGAGCGCTTCTTTTACGCCGGCGATTATTTGGTTTCTGCGGATCAAGGAAACCGCTATTTTTTGGCTTCCGTATTGGATCCTATGTCGGTTGACTCCTATTTAAGTTGGGGTTTCTTTGATATCATCTTTCAGCAAAAGGAGTATTTTTCGGCCTATGTGTTCGAAGATCGAGCGATGGAAATGTTAGCGGAAGACTCGGCCTTGGCTGAAGAGTTTGAGGCTTGGAAAGAAGCGTATCCCAAGGCTTTAAGCGAGCCCTATGCGGTGCTTAGCTTTTTTTACGAACGCAGCGAATACTACGAAAAGGAGCATTTACGCTACCCCATTGGCTTTATTGAATAGGGGAAACTGTCTTTGGGCTTGGGAAAGTGGGAAGGCATAAACCATGCTCCCATGGCTCTAGATTGGTTCTAGTGCGGCCCTTGGAAATTCCCGGTGATGTATTGCGTTGATCTTGAATTTTCGTGCAAAGATGTCAGCGACCCTATGTGAACTTGTCGTTGGGTTCTTGATGCATGGTCGGTTACCCCTTGATATATTCTCAGCGAGCCCTTGTTGAATTGTCATAGGGTTCTTGTGAACTTGTTGGCGACCCCTTGCGGAATTGTCGGCCTGTCCTTGCGACATGGTCATAGACCCCTTGCTAAATTGTCGTAGACCCTATAAGAACTTGTCGTTGGGTTCTTGTTGCATGGTCGGTGACCCATTGTTACCTTGTCGTAGACCCTTTGCTGAATTGTCGTAGACCCCTTGATGAATTGTCGTGGACCCCTTGATGAATTGTCGTGGACCCCTTGATGAATTGTCATAGACCCCTTGTTAAATAGTCGAAAAGCCATGAGTAATTGTCGTAGGGCTTATGAGTAATTGTCGTAGGCCCCTTGAGTAATGGTCGACGCCCCCTTGCTAAGGGAACGAAAAGCCATGCGAAATTGTCGGTGCCCCCTTGCTAAGCGAACGAAAAGGCGTGTGACATTGTCGTTAGCCCCTTTTGAAGCAAAAAAATGCCTGGTACTCATGTCCTTATTCCTTTGTTGAATGTTCTAAAGGTGAAGGTAGTGAAAGCGTAACGCCTTGCTAATAAGGTGTTTAGTGCTATGCGTTTTGAGGGCGGGGATGGTCATTATGCCAATAGCTTCTTTTTAAACGGTTAAAGGAAAGCTTTAGGAATCGTTTGGGGGATTTTTGGATTATGAAAACCCAGTTTACCCTACAGCGCTTTTATATAAACGGGACCTTACAAGTGGCCATTATTTTTCCTTTCAGTTTAGAGGTTAAGGATCTCGTGAAACGATTCCCTTGCCGTTATGCGCCTCAAGAAAAAATTTGGTACACGCTCTATCGAGCTGGAGTAGTCCAGGCCTTATTTAATTATCTTCAGCCCTATGGCTATGTGGATTACACGGCCTTTAAGAAGGAGCGAGGGGAGGATGCGGAAATGCAACGAAGATTGCTTGAAGCACGACCCCAGAAACCGGATTTGGAGCGCCAAGTACCGCCCAGGCATCGAGAAGATTTTGAGCATTATCAAAGGATGTTACGGGTAAAGAATTATGCGCCAAGTACCCAAAAGACTTATGAGTCGATGGTAACGCTATTTCTGGCCCAGTTTGCCGAGGCAGACTTGAGTTTATTGGATCATGAAATGTTGAATCGCTTCGTTCATAATTACTTTGTGGTGCATCAGTATTCAGTAAGCACGCAGCGGCAGTTTATTTCGGCTTTAAAGCTATTTTACGCCAAGCGATTGCATCAAAATTTAAACCTCGATGCCATTGATACTCCTCGAAAAGTTAAGTCCCTGCCCAAGGTATTTAGTAAGGAAGAAATTGCGGCACTTATTCGGGCGATTCCTAATGAGAAGCATCGTTTGGCAATTTCGCTGCAATACGCTTGTGGTTTAAGGGTGGGGGAGTTGTTGGCATTAAAGGTAGAGCACCTTCATTTTGACCGAAAGGTTTTGTTAGTGGTTCAGAGCAAGGGGGGTAAGGACCGCCGTTTGCCTTTATCGGAAGGCATTATAGCGGCGCTTCGTTCTTATTTGAAGCATTATCGTCCGAAGAGCTACGTATTAGCGGGGGGGTCAGGTGGATCTTATTCGGCTAGCAGTATAAATGCGATTTTAAAGGAGGCCGCGCAAGGGATAGGTATTGAGCGAAAGGTAAATTCTCATATGTTGCGGCACAGCTACGCTACTCATTTATTGGAGGCAGGCACCGATTTGCGCTATGTTCAGGAGTTGTTGGGGCACCGAAGCAGCAAGACCACTGAAATTTACACGCATGTAAGCACTAAAATGTTGCAGAATATTAAGAGTCCCTTTGACGATTTGGAGCTTTGATTTTCGTAAATTTATTCGGCTTCCGTACCTTTCCGGTTAAATAAACAAACCTACTGCTTGCTTCTAAAAAATACTCCTTTCTGGGTTTATCCCAATGTAGCTATCTGCGATAACGGAGTTTTTGTATGGATATAAAGTAGTTATGCTTAACCAAAAATAAAAAACAAGACTGTAGATGGACAACAAAAATCAACTGGTTAAAAA
>CBFHRN010000059.1:0-11159 GCA_965658275.1 Croceimicrobium sp. | reverse complement strand
AAATATTTTAAAGCATTACACACATCGAAGTATCGTTTTGAAGAAGAAGGATATCACGATTGTGTTAAAAAACTAATCAAAGAATTAAAGATAGACCTCATCTTCCCTGCCACCGAAATGGGCTTTAAATATGTTTCTGCGCATCGGAATGAGCTATCTAAGCTCTGTAAATTAATCCCCCTAGCCTCCCATGAGAATCTATTAACCGCTTTCGAAAAAGATCGGCTAGGAAAGTACTTAATGCAACGCGGGATATCTACTCCAAAGACCTTAAGCCTTGAAGAATTTCAGGCAGGTGTCGCTATTGATTTTCCGATTTTATTGAAACCCATCCAAGGTTTTGGAGGTTATGGAATCCTAAAGTTTGATCGCCCAGAAGACGTGAAATCCCCGAGAAAAGGAGGGTGCCATTTATTGCCCAGGAATTTGTAACAGGTTATGATATCGGCTGCAATGTCATTTGTAAAGACGGCGAAATTTTAAATTACAGAATCCAAGAATCTTTGGTTAAGGATGTGAATATTGGTCCCAAATACCGACTCAAATTCGTGCATCATCAAAAGGTTTTAGACTGTGTTAAAGAAGCTTGCAAAGCCTTAAACTGGACAGGGGTAAATAATATAGATTTGATGTATTCGGAAGAAAAAGATCAGGTTTGGATTATTGAAATGAACCCAAGGTTTTGGGGCTCCACCCTAAGCACCATGCAGTTAGGGATGAACTTCGCCGCCATGGCCCTCGAATTGGTCTACGGACAGGAGGTTCAAAAAATAGAATACGAGGAACAAATTTACATTAAGCATACAGAAGCCTTTAAAGACTTCTTTAAAGGAAAAAAGAACTATCCTTGGAGGCAAACAAGCGTCGGTTTTTTCTGGGCCGATTTGATTCCTACTCTCGAGCGTATAGTTCGAACCAAACTAAAACTACATATACCTCTAAAAAAAAGACCGATGCATTAGCATCGGCCTTTTTTTATAAGCAGGGTTCTCTATTTAATCTTGCAATTTCTTTCGACTTAATTTCACTTCCCGAGCAGAGCCTTCGGCTTTTAATTCATTTAGATAAATCTCTAATTCAACCTGCGTCATTTTGCTGATATCTCTCTTAGCCGCTTGGGCATTAATCACATATACTTTAAAAAACTGATTTACATCGGGAGCTGTAGTTTGTAAATCCGAGTCTTTCACAATAAAGCCTACATAGCCTACACCATAATACATGCTGTATTCCCGAGTATAGCCATTGAAATTGATGGTATTAGGTAAAGTATAGGTGGTATTACCATCCAATTGATAACCAATTACAACACCATTATCATAAGTAAATTGGTCGATCTCAGGAGCGTTATACTCCACATAATACTGATAGTCATTCTGACCAGGATTATTGAAAGGCAACCAGTCACTAGGTAGAGCCGTGGCATCGATAATTCGGAATTCCAATCCTGGTCCGGGAGGACCTACCGGTCCGGGAGGACCTGGAACATTACTTTCATACGAACAAGCAACTAAGCTTAAACCGAGGAAGAGGGACAATAGCTTTTTCATGGTATAAATGTTTTCTGGAAAGTATAACTAAAAAACCGTGCCAAAAAAACATTTGTGAAACGATTAGGATATCCGACCCCAATCCACTTTACCCGATTTGCGCTTATGAAATTCTTGGATAATACCCTTATGATCAGCCCTCTCCAAGGAGGGGTCTACCTGCAATAATTCATGAAGGGCTCGACGTGACCACTCAACAATTTGCCCATCCTTACTAAGATCAGCCAAACGTAAATTAAGATTACCACTCTGCTGGGTTCCCATTAAATCGCCAGGACCTCGTAACTTTAAATCAACGTCGGCAATTTCAAAACCATCTTGGGTACGAACCATGGTTTCAATTCGAATGCGGGCCTCCCGACTCAATTTATGCCCTGTCATTAAAATACAATAGGATTTTTCGGCTCCTCTACCCACTCGGCCCCGTAGTTGATGGAGCTGGCTTAACCCAAATCGCTCGGCAGACTCAATAACCATAACCGAGGCATTAGGAACATTTACCCCCACCTCAATAACCGTGGTGGCCACCATAATTTGGGTTTTCCCACTGGCAAATCGCTGCATCTCAAATTCCTTATCCTCAGGCTTCATCTTACCATGAACCACACTAACCTGATATTTCGGTCGAGGAAAAGCTCGGCAAATGCTATCATAACCATCCATCAAATCTTTATAATCCAGCTTCTCAGATTCTTCGATTAGTGGATAAACAATGTAAATCTGACGGCCTTTTTTAATTTCCTGTTCTAAAAACCCAAATAAGGCATTGCGATCTTTATCGTAGGCATGACGAGTACTAATGGGCTTTCGGCCCGGAGGGAGCTCATCAATCACCGAAAGGTCTAAATTGCCGTAAACACTCATAGCCAAGGTCCGCGGAATAGGAGTTGCCGTCATCACCAAGATGTGGGGAGGCAGCTTGTTCTTCTTCCACAACTTGGCACGTTGCGCTACGCCAAAACGATGCTGCTCATCAACAACCGCAAGACCTAGGTTTTGATAACGAACTTTATCTTCCAATAAGGCATGGGTCCCGATAAGAATTTTCAATTCCCCAGATTCAAGATCGGCATGGATAGTTTTACGATCGGCCGTTTTCACCGAGCCCGTTAAAAGAGCCACCTTTATCGGCAGACCTTCTACTAATTCTGCAATTCCCTGGAAATGCTGCTGAGCTAAAATTTCGGTCGGGGCCATTAAGCAGGCTTGAAACCCATTATCAATCGCAATGAGCATCGCCATAAGGGCTACCATAGTTTTACCTGAGCCCACATCACCCTGCAAAAGTCGGTTCATGTGCTTTCCATAGCGCATGTCTTGGCGCACTTCTTTTAAGACTCTTTTTTGAGCATTGGTTAGTTCAAAAGGTAAAACCTCATCGTAAAAACGATTAAAAAGACTCCCCACCTGCTCAAAAGCATAACCACTCAAATCCTTCGCGTGGCGTCGCTTCTGCGCGGCCATTTCCATTTGGAAAAAGAATAGCTCTTCAAATTTTAACCGACGTCTTGCAGATTCGGCCTCCTCTATGGTTTTTGGAAAATGAACTTTGAAAAGAGCCTCTTCACGCTCCATTAATCCGAAGCGTTGCCGAAAATAGTCTGGAAAGAACTCGGTTAAAGTACCTTTTAATTGGGGTAGTAATATTCGGGTAAGCTTCGCCAATCCTCTATTATGAAGACCCTTTTGATTTAGCTTTTCCGTGCTTGGATATAAAGGCTGTAATCCTTTTAAAGGGCTATTCTTATAATCTTGTAGAAGTTCGAGCTCGGGATGTGGGAAACTCCAGCCTCCTTGGTATTGACTTGGCTTGCCGTATAAAACGTAATCCTGATGCAGCTTTAAGCTTTTAGCGATCCACTTTGCACCTTTAAACCAAACTAGTTCGACCTGCTGTTCACCATCCGAAAAAACGCCTTTTAGTCTTTTCATCCTTCCTTTACCCTGCTCTTCCGAAAGCTGGATAATCTGGCCTATAATCTGCACTTCCGTGCTGCTCCCAGCAATGTCCTTAATCTTGTAAAACTGACTACGATCTACGTAACGATAGGGATAAAACTGAAGCAAATCGGCATAGCGAAATATCCCGAACTCCTTCTTCAGGAGCTCCGCTTTGGCGGGACCAACTCCCTTTAAATATTCTATAGATGTGCTTAATGCAGACATGCAAAGCAAATATAGTTTTGACAAAACGATTTTGAGAGCTCCAGCCTCGTTTACTCATTGAGCTCAAAGTTTATATCAGATTTTAAATAACTTGCAGTTTACTAATCCTTGTTAATGCTGCGCATTCTTATTCTAATCCTCTTTCCTTTAGGCATAGTTGCTCAGGGCTTGCAACTCTCGTGGTTTACCCAGAGTGATCATTTTGTAATTCATTGTTCTAAAATGGATGCTAATGGAGATATCATCGTTGGGGGTTCGTTTAGTGGCACGGTCGATTTTGACCATGGCCCGCATAAACGAGAGTATACGGCGGTTAACTTGTCCAAAGACGCCTTTGTTGCAAAATACGATGCTTACGGTAACTTAAAATGGGTGGCGACCTACGGCAATAATAACCCTGACGTCGTATTAGCCTTAGACATCGGGCCCAATGGAAATATTTATGCTGTTGGGGAATTCACAGGACGTCAAGATATGGACCCAGGTCCAGGTAATTTCTTTGTTTCTGTGAATGGCTATGTTGATGTTCTTTTATGGATTCTTAGTCCCCATGGCAGTTTAATTGATGCCAAAGCTTTTGGCGGTCGCTCCTATGAAAGCCCCCATAGTATTTCAGTTCAAAAAGACGGTTATGTAGCCATCGGTGGTTTCTTTTGGGGCGATCCCGATATGGATCCAACCAATGCGGTAGCCCAAATCATAAGCAACGGGCAATCCGATGGCTTTGTAATGAAGATTAGTCCCAATGGAGCCGTTCAGTGGGCTAAAAATTATGGCACAACAACCACCGATCAAATTCGAGCTGTTTTCATTGATGACCAGCAAAAAACCCACATTATGGGCTACACGGGTCCCAATACTGATTTTGACCCGCACCCGATTCTAGTTCGTTACCTACCCGGTGGCGCCGCTGGCGGCTACTTACTTACCCTCGATTCAGTCGGCGATATCGAAGACTTGTACCATACGGGTATAGCTCCACAACAAATGCTTGTTTCGGACCAGGGCTATTTTTTTAGTGGTCATTTTACGGGAAGCTTTGACTTCAACCCAGACACAACCCTCGCTTACACGCTTAATGCCGTAGGCAATCAAACGCCCTTATACGCGTGGCATTTGAGCCCTAATTTTCAATTTAAATTTGCTCGGGCCTGGAATAATGCCGAAATGCAAGGACACAGTTTGAGTTTAAGCCCTTCACCTGAAAAGGGAATTATTCTAAGTGGTGTCTTTGAAGATTCAATCGATGTTGATCCAACGGCCTTCAATGATATTCGAAGCTCCCAAGGCTGGCGCGATCTTTTTGTCTGCCACCTCGATTCACTAGGAAACTATGCTTACGGACATGCTTGGGGATCAAGCTCTGTGGATATCCCCTATTACGCTTTAATGAATCCAGCTGGTGAACTTTATGTGGGAGGGAGATTCTCCGACCGAATGGATTTTGATCCTGCTCCTTCCATTTTTGACTACGGTCATCCCCTGGGCCCTGAAACTTTTATGCTTAAACTCACTTATTGTCAAGAAGTTATTGCTCACGATACTATTGAAGCCTGCAATGAATACACTTGGATTAATAAGTATACCTACAATGACAATCACAGCGGTGATCGCTATATCGTTCGTTCTCCTTCGGGCTGTGACTCGCTCATTTACCTGCACCTCACCATGCATTTTATAAGCAATGAAGTTACGGTTAGAGACAGCCTGTTTACAGCCGTTCAGCCCTTGGCTTTTTACCAATGGATCAATTGTTTGGACAGTAACCGCGCCATCGCTGGTGCAATCAACAGATCCTTTATTCCAGACTCCGGTGGCATATATGCGGTGGTGGTGCAAAAAGGAATCTGCACCGATACCAGTGCCTGCATCCCTTTTGGCCGATATGTTAGTCTTTCAGAAGAAAGTCTTCCAGAAGTATCTATTTATCCAAATCCTAGCAGTGGACAATACCATATAGAAATGGATGAAAATGTACATCACTTTAAGTGGCAGGTACATGATTTACAGGGTAGATTGCTCTTAGAAGGCCATCACCCTAATGATCAAGCTCTTCAAATTGAAATTGATAAGCCTTCAGGTATTTACCTTCTTTACCTTGAAAGTGAGGGACAGGTTCAACATTTTAAATTAGTGAAGCGCTAATTCGAAGACGGATAGCCCATAAACAAGGTGCACCAATTATATTTGTGATATCGAGAACAAGGTGCACATACAAATAAAGCCCGGCCGCTTAAGCTTAAAGGCAAGCTTCAAGGAATTACGAGCCTCAGGTGGTTTGCTCTACACCTTGGCACAACGCGACTTTAAAGTGCGCTACGCTCAGACCAAATTAGGCTATGCTTGGGCCCTTATCCAACCGGTAACAGCTCTTGCTGTTTTATACCTCGTTTTTCAAAAGGCTCTGCAAAGTGATACGCAAGGAATTTCCTTCTTGGCCTACAGCCTAAGTGGCTTGCTCTTCTGGAATTTTTTCAGCTACAATCTTAGCCAGGGGGCAAATGCCCTAATTCAAGCCCGAGCGATGCTTCAGAAAATTTATTTTCCTCGGCAAGCACTTGTTCTATCGAAGGCTCTTGTGGCACTTAGTGACCTAGGCCTTGCCATAATTCTTTTTACCGCAATAGGATATGGAGAAATGCACTTTAGTCTGTGGACCCTACCCAGCTTTATATTAGCTCTTCTACTTAGCTTCTTGGCAGGTCAAGGTTTAGCCTTTTGGTTAGCAGCTCTTTCCATTCGTTTTAGAGACTTACAGCAAATTGTTCCATTCTTGCTGCAAATGCTCTTTTTCCTTAGTCCAATTGCCTATAGTCCCGACTTATGGCAAGAAAGCCTTGGACCTCAACTTAGCCAATGGCTTCAATTCAATCCCTTTTATGCGATTTTAGATATCTGGCGAAGTGGAATCTTTGGGTTAGAAATCAATAGCAGCAGTCTATTGCTTGGCATTCCTTATTGCTTAATCCTGTTTCTAAGCGGTTGGATTTATTTCCAAAAGGTGGAACGAAAAATGGCCGACCTTTTATGACCAAAGCCATCCAAATACGGGGCTTATCCAAGCACTACCAAATTCAGAAAGGTCAATCTTTTAATGCCCTAACAAACATTAATTTGGATTTAGAAAAGGGTGAAGTACTAGGGATCATTGGCCATAATGGAGCCGGAAAATCAACATTGCTTAAAATTCTGTCTCGAATCAGCGGACCAAGTGAAGGACAAATCGATATTTATGGACGTTTAAGCTCACTGCTTGAAGTAGGCACTGGGTTTCATCCCGAATTAAGCGGACGGGATAACATATACCTCAATGGCAGCATTTTGGGAATGAAGCGTTCCGAGATTCAGGAGAAGTTTGATGAAATCGTCGACTTTGCCGGGGTGGGGCGTTTCCTCGACATGCCCGTTAAACGGTACAGCTCAGGCATGTATGTCCGACTGGCCTTTTCTGTTGCCGCACACTTAAATGCGGAAATCCTACTAATTGATGAAGTGTTGGCGGTTGGTGATTCTGACTTCCAAAAGAAATGCCTGCAGCGTATGGAAAGCCTTAGTAAGGCGGAGTCGCGAAGCATCATTTTCGTAAGTCATAATTTAAATGCCGTTCAATCCCTTTGCGATCGCGTTGTGGTTTTAAAAGAAGGCAAGGTCATGGACGAGGGTGAACCGGAAAAAATGATCGCGCTTTATCAGAAAAACCTCTCCGATTTAAATCGAGACATAAAGCCAGCTCATCGCAAGGACCGCGAAGGAGATCAAAGGGCCCAATTACAGGAACTTATTTGTACACCAACAAATCCGTCCAAAAACCAAATTTTCAGTGGAGAAGATGCCAGACTAAACCTAAAAGTCAATATACTAGATGCATCAGCTAAAAAACTAAAGCTTAGTCTTCACCTATTTAATCAACAAGGGAATTACCTAAGTACCCTCGAAAATGAAAAGGAGCTAAACGGTGAGTCTGAAATAAAATGGGAAGCTCAACTTACAGCTCTGCCACTAATGGCGGGCGATTTTTTTTGGAATTGCCATGTTTACCTGGACGGGATTCGCGCCGACTTTTTAGGTAGAGCCTGCTATTTCGAAGTCTTTGAGCAGGATTTTCAAAGTAATGAAATTGCTCAAGTCCGAAAAAACCCTGGTTTTTATATTCAGTCTAATTGGAAATAAGCTCAAAACCAGTTTATTCCAAACATTCTATACCTTCATTTGTATTAACTATAAGATTATTGATGTAATCACTTTTCGTGATAAGCATCATGGAATCTTAGTAACTATGCATCAAGCAAAATCAATCTAAATAGATCTATTATGAAATACTTACTTACTGGAATCAGTTTAATTACTGCACTATCACTAAGTGGGCAGGCCAGTGTTGCCGAACGTGCCGCAGCGGCTGGTTGCCCTGTGCATCTAGGAAAAACACCGCAGGCAGAAGCCGCCACTGAAATGCGAACAGGAGAGCCTCGTGACAATCAAGAATGGTGGCCCAATCGTTTAGATGTGGGTATTCTGCGTCAGCATGCGGAGAAGTCTAATCCGATGGATCCAGATTACGATTATGCGAAAGCCTTTGCTTCGGTAGACTACAATGCGTTGAAGGAAGACATCCGTAAAACTTTAACCGATAGCAAAGATTGGTGGCCTGCCGATTGGGGACACTATGGTGGCTTGTTTATTCGCATGGCCTGGCATAGCGCCGGGACCTACCGTACAGGCGATGGTCGCGGTGGATCCAGAGAGGGACAACAGCGTTTTGCACCCTTAAATTCTTGGCCAGATAATGGAAACTTGGATAAGGCGCGTCGACTGATGTGGCCAGTTAAAAAGAAATATGGAGCTAAAGTTTCGTGGGCCGACCTTTTTGTATTAGCAGGAAATGTAGCCTTAGAAGATATGGGCTTCGAAACCATAGGCTTTGCCGGTGGCCGCGAAGATGTATGGGAACCCAATGAAAGTGTTTACTGGGGTCCCGAAGGGAAAATGCTTGAAAGCAAACGCTACAGCGGAGATAGAGATTTAGAAAAACCTTTAGCCGCCGTGCAGATGGGTCTAATTTATGTAAACCCGGAAGGTCCAGATGGAAATCCTGACCCCAAATTAGCGGCACATGATATTCGCGAAACTTTTGGCCGTATGGGTATGAACGACGAAGAAACCGTTGCGCTTATTGCTGGTGGCCATACCTTAGGAAAAACACATGGTGCCGGACCCGCTTCTTACGTGGGTGCTGAGCCAGAGGCCGCTCCCATCGAAGAAATGGGATTTGGCTGGAAGAGCTCCTACAAAAGTGGTAAAGGAGGCGATGCAATAACTTCGGGACTAGAAGTAATTTGGACAAGTACTCCAACGGAATGGAATCATGGTTATTTTAAAGCCTTGTTTACCGAAGAATGGGTATTGGAAAAGAGTCCAGCTGGAGCTCACCAATTTGTAGCCAAAGACCCTAAGGTGTTTATCCCTGATCCATTTGATGCCGATAAGAAGCATGCTCCGCGCATGTTGGTAACCGACCTATCTTTAGTGGAAGACCCTACATACCGTGAAATTTCAGAACGTTTTTACGAGGATCCCGCTGAGTTTGACAAAGCCTTTGCACGTGCTTGGTTTAAATTAACCCACCGCGACATGGGTCCTAGTAGCACTTATGTGGGACCCGAAGTACCCAAAGAAGACTTCATTTGGCAAGATCCCATTCCAGCGGTAGATCATGAGCTACTAAACCCTATGGATATTGATCAACTGAAAAAAGAAATATTGGAATCTGGACTGAGTACTTCAGAATTAGTTTCAACCGCTTGGGCTTCTGCCTCAACTTACCGTCAATCTGACCGCCGTGGTGGAGCCAATGGTGCTCGTATCCGTTTAGAGCCCATGCGCAATTGGGAAGTTAATAATCCGAAGCAATTGGCTAGGGTTTTAGCGAAATACGAAGATATCCAAAAGAACTTCAACGAATCAGCCGATGGAAACAAGAAGGTTTCTATGGCCGACCTCATTGTATTAGGAGGTGCGGCTGCTATCGAAGAGGCAGCTCAAAAAGCGGGCGTTGAGATGATGGTTCCCTTTGTTCCGGGACGTATGGACGCCACTCAAGAAATGACCGATGTAGAGGGCATGGCTGTTTTAGAGCCTATCGCGGACGGATTCCGCAATTACACCAAAGGTAAATACACCTTAAGTACCGAAGAATTATTAGTGGATAAAGCGCAGTTGCTCAATTTAAATGCACCAGAAATGACCGTTTTAGTAGGTGGTATGCGTGCACTAGGAGCAAATTACGATGGTTCGGATCATGGTATTTTGACCGATAAACCGGGAACACTAAGCAACGACTGGTTTGTAAACTTGATGGACATGAGCACCAAATGGGAAGCTATGGACGAAAATCAAGAAGTTTTTGTGGGAAAAGACCGGGCTTCTGGGGATAAAAAATGGACCGCAACTCGCGCCGATTTAATTTTTGGATCTCACTCCGAGCTTCGTGCAATTGCAGAAGTTTATGCAAGTGACGATGGCAAGGAGAAATTCGTAAAAGACTTTATTGCCGCTTGGAATAAGGTAATGATGGCGGACCGCTTTGACTTAGACCTATAGAACAACAAATAGATAGTATAAAAGCCGCTCTCCTTCGGGGAAGCGGCTTTTTTGTTTTTCCTAGCCCCTGAAATGCTTATTTTAGGGGCAACAAATACTATGCGCAAACTTCTTATCCTTAGCCTAGGTCTAATTTTAGGGGCCTGTTCCAAAAATCCGCCTATACCTCAATCGGGCACGACCGAATGGATTGACATTGAATCCGATTTGCAGAAACTCTTTATTCAAGCGAAGGATTCCAGTACCATAGAAATACCCGCAGGCCATTATATTTTTAAAAAACCACTTTTAGTCGATGGCAAGAAAAACCTTACCATTAAAGGAGCGGGCGCTGAAAAAACAATACTCTCTTTCGCTATTCAGGAAGAAGGGGCTGAAGGTCTTAAAATCTCCAACTGTAAAAACTTAGTTTTAAGTGATTTCACCATTGAAGATGCGAAAGGTGACAATATAAAGGCCACCGATTGCAAAGGCATTCGCTTTAGTCGAATTGTATCTCAATGGACCGGTGAACCCAAGGAAGAAAACGGAGCTTATGCCTTCTACCCCGTGTTATGCACCCGAGTAGTTCTTGAAAACTGTATCGCTATCGGTGCTAGTGACGCTGGAATCTACGTAGGCCAGTCCGATTCGGTAATTATTCGAAATAATGAAGCCTATTACAACGTGGCGGGAATTGAGTCTGAAAACTCGCGATGGGTTGAGATTTATGGGAATATCGCTCACCACAACACGGGAGGCATTTTAGTTTTTGATCTTCCGGGCTTAACCCAGTTTGGGCATAGCACGAAGGTCTTTAACAACGATATTTACGAGAATAATTACCGAAATTTTGCCCCGGAAGGT
>CBFHRN010000058.1:0-11498 GCA_965658275.1 Croceimicrobium sp. | reverse complement strand
ATCCCCAAAATAAAGCTCTTCCCAGTAATCGTTGCGTATTCCATCTGCTTTCCAAACATAAGCGGGTCCTTTCCACGAACCATTATCCTGCATTCCTCCATAAACATTGTAGGGTATCGCCATATCATAATTGATATGATAGAATTGCGCTAGGGGTAGGTTGTTTACAAAGCGCCAGCTTTCACCGCGATCCCGACTAATATTCATCCCACCATCATTTCCATTGATTATATAACTCGGGTCTTCAGGGTGAATAAATAAGGCATGATGATCGGGGTGAATGTAGTTATAGGGCGCAATTACTTTCCAAGTTTTTCCCCCATCTTCACTTCGGCTAATCGTCGACCAAATGCTGTAAACGCGGTTTTCGTTTTTAGGGTCTACGTATATCTCCGCATAGTAGAAGGGCCGATTGCCAATATTTTCGTCTTGCGATATCATATTCCACTTCTTGCCGCCGTCATCACTGCGATAGAGTGCATTTTTACCTTTCTTTTCGATAAAGGCATATACTCGCGAAGGTTGAGACGCCGCGATCGCAATTCCCATGCGGCCTAGCTCTCCTTTAGGCAAGCCATCCTTATCGCTTTTCTGCTGCCAAGTTTCGCCCCCATCATAAGTTATGAAAAGACCACTACCTGGACCTCCGGATTTGAAAAACCAGGGATCACGGTGATGTTCCCACATATTTACAATAAGCTTATCGGGGTTTTGTGGATCCATTACCATTTCTGCCGCACCTGTGCGCTCATTTTGATAAAGTATTTTAGACCAAGATTTACCCCCATCTTTTGTTTTATAAACCCCACGGTGCTCCGAATCAGCCCAAGGGTTGCCAATAGCAGCAACGTATACGGTATGAGGATCATTCGGATGAACTATAATTCTATGAATATGACGGGTGTTTTCGAGGCCCATAAGTTGCCAAGATCGACCACCGTCTCTAGAAAGATAGAGTCCTTCACCACCTGTATTTGAGTTGCGAGGGTTTCCTTCACCGGTTCCCAGCCAAATGATATCCGGGTTATTCGGGTCTAAGGCCAAGGCCCCAACACTGCTAACGGCTTCATTATTAAAAATGCATTTCCAAGAAGTTCCACCATTGCTGCTGTGCCATAGTCCACCCGATGCAGAACCTGCGTAAATACTATTCTTATTGCGAGGATCTACCTTAATTGCAGTGATTCGACCACTCATTCCTGCTGGTCCGATGGAACGGAACTTTAAATCATTTAGATCTTTTTTAGGGATGCTGTCTTGAGCAGAAACAGGAATAGCAAATAGCAGAGCTATTGCGAAGATAAGTTTGCGCATTTCTTTGATTTTTGGTGGAGCCCGAAAATAGCTAATTCGAGCAGGAATATAAACTCCTATAAGGTAGGATGGTTCGTTGATAGGGGATATCAATACCAAAAGAGCCCAATATTTAATGAAAATATTGGGCTCTATTTGTAATGTGTTTCGACGAAGCCTTAGGCTTTCAAAGCTTCTCTTTGAGCCTGAATTTTGCTATCGCTGATATAGTCATCGTATTCAATCAACTTATCTAGGTTACCATTCGGGAAAATCTCGATGATTCGTGTGGCAATGGTTTGCGTGAAAGTATGGTCATGACTCGTAAAGAGGATGGTACCTTTATAGTCTTGTAAACTGTTGTTGAGCGCTTGAATCGACTCAAGGTCTAAGTGGTTAGTAGGCTCATCGAAGGTTAGGAAATTTGCTTCTGAAAGCATCATCCGCGACATGAGGCAGCGCATTTTTTCACCACCCGAAAGCACCTTAGCGGATTTTAAAACTTCTTCTCCGGTAAAAAGCATTTTACCTAGGAATCCACGCACGTATACCTCGTCTTTGTTTTCGGAGTATTGACGTAGCCAGTCGATAAGATTATCACTCGTATCAAAGAAATGCTGGTGTTCGTTTGGCAGGTAGGCAGTAGTTATCGTTTGGCCATAATTAAAGGTACCCGAATCTGCTTGGCGATTCCCATTAATAATATCAAATAGGGCCGTTATGGCCAGACTGTTATCGCTAATCACCGCGATTTTATCACCGCGGTTTACTTTAAAGGAAAGGTTTTTAAATAATTGAGTGCCATCTTCCGCATGAGCCGTTAAGCCTTCTACTTCTAGTATCTGATCTCCTGCTTCTCTTGATTGATTGAAAATAATAGCAGGATAGCGACGACTGGAAGCCGGCATATTTTCTAGATTGATTTTTTCCAGAAGCTTTTTACGGCTAGTTGCCTGTCTCGATTTGGATGCATTGGCGCTAAATCGCTGAATAAATTCTTGCAATTCTTTACGCTTGTCGTCTGCTTTTTTGTTGGCCGCAGCACGCTGGCGCATTGCTAATTGCGAGCTTTCATACCAGAAGCTGTAGTTACCAGAATAAAGCGAAATCTTTTTAAAGTCGATGTCGGCGATATTGGTACAGACCGTATCTAAGAAGTGACGGTCATGCGATACCACGATCACCGTATTTCTGAAGTTGAGAAGGAAATCTTCTAGCCAAGCAATGGTCTTCAGGTCCAAATCATTGGTAGGCTCATCCAAGATAAGAACGTCGGGGTTACCAAATAAAGCTTGTGCTAAAAGGACCCTTACTTTCTGTGAACCTTCAAGCTCACTCATATTGGAGTAGTGCAAGCTTTCAGATATACCCAAGCCGCTTAGAAGCGCCGCCGCATCACTCTCTGCGTTCCAGCCATCCATCTCGGCAAATTTATCTTCGAGCTCAGAGGCTTTGATACCATCTTCTTCGCTGAAATCAGGTTTGGCATAGAGTGCATCTTTCTCCTTCATTAGGTCGTACAGCTCTTTATAGCCCATCAAGACCGTATCCAATACTTGGAAGTCGTTGAAGGCTGTGTGCTCCTGTTTTAGCACCGCCATTCGTTTACCGGGCTCCAAACTAACTTGTCCGCTATTAGGACTGATTTCTCCACTAAGGATTTTCAAGAAAGTTGATTTCCCTGCACCATTTGCTCCAATCATACCATAGCAGCTATCGCCATGGAATTTAAGGTTAACGTCATCAAAAAGAACGCGTTTACCAAATTGAAGGGAAACATTAGATACTGTTAACATAGCCTGATTTTTGAGGCCGCAAATTTAGAGAGAATAATAGGGATGACCATTGGAAAGACCAATAGTTTTAAGCTAGGAATGATTTTCTTTGCAGCATGAGTAAACCAAAGGCGAGGTGTCCGCATTGCAACTGGCCGGCGCGTGAAGAAAAGGATTGGAATTGCCTACAATGTGGACAGGATATCAATCTTTTTGAAAACCTAGGTCGTTGTGAACACTGTTCTTACAACCATCAAAAGGTATACTGCCCGCAAGAATATGGCGGTTGCGGGGAGAGTTCTGCCTTAATCGATTGGTACGGGGATTTTGATAAGGGATTAGAATCCTTGGATATTTTTAATCTGTAGCTTCTTCCTTTAAGCGAAAGCGAATGCCTTTATCGCTGGCTTCGTAAACCAATATTTCCCACTTTAAGAAGAGCGCCATTATTTTTTCGGCCCGCCAAAGTGGAATTTTAGCTATTCGCGAAAATTTGCTTACCGAAACAAGCCCGAACTCGCCTAAGTAATCAAATAAAGCTCTTTCCGCAGGCCCATAAGCCACCAAGTTTTTTCGTTTTTCATCTGGTTTGCGGTCTCTTAAGAAGCGCAACAGAACCTTGTTTGCCGCAAAGTTTTCATCGTTTTGACGGATGTAGGCTATGCGCTTCCCGTCTTTCTCTTTCACAAAATGGGGCCTTTCGGCTGATGGAGGTACATCGATCAGTAAAACAAGCTTGTCTTCGTAATCGAAAATTTCGAAGTCGAAGGCTACCTTGGGTTCACAATACAAATCGGCTGCACCTTCGATCATAAAGTATTCCTCATCTGGCGTGATTCCGGTTACTTTTCCGTTGTCTTTGACTCCAATTAATAAGCGCCCACCATCGGTGTTTGCAAAAGCCGATAGCGTGCGCGCAATTTTAGAAGAAGAATCGATTCTGAATTTGAAATCTTGCTCTTGATGCTCGCCTTCGCGCAATAATTGCCTAAGTTCTTCCGGATCGCCTGTTGCCTTTTCTAGATCCGGACCTCGAAAACCTTTGTCCCAGTCTAGTTCCATTTTCAAATCAGATAATGCCCGCTTACAATCAAGCGTGTTTGACCTTTGAGCAACACTTTGTTTAGATGTATTTCGGATTGAAATGCCCCCCCACGTGAACTAAGCTGCAAGGAACTCATTTGGTCTTTTAGCAGACGCTCCGCCCAAAATGGTGCTAAAACCGCGTGCGAAGATCCAGTGGCATGATCTTCTAGTTGTTGTACTTTGGGAACTAAAGTTCGAGATACAAAATCGACCTCTTTGCCAGGCGCAGTTACTGCGTATCCAAAAGGATCAAGTTTAGCAAGCGACTGAAAATCAGGTTTCATAGCGGCTAATACCTCTTCTGATTTAACCACTACGATATGCTTATTGGAAGTGGTAAAGTAGTCATGAATTTCTAGACCTAAGCCCTCCGCCAAACCTAGCGGTGCTTTACAATGATCAATAACTTCAATAGGATCTATCCACAGGAAATGGGAACCTTGATCGTAACCAATTTTAAGGTGCCCTCCTTCGTAGTGCAGAGTGGCTTTGTTTATTTGATGAAAGTTATTAAGGTAGGCAGCGGCAGCCAAGCTACCATGGCCACATAAGTCAATTTCCGCATCGGGCGCAAACCAACTAACCTCGAAATGACCATTCTTTATAGGATTTAGAAAGGTTGTGGCAGGCTGCTGGAGCTCTACCGCAATTGCCTGTCTTTGATTGTAAGGCAAAACCTTATCGCTGTACACAATGGCCGCATTATTCCCTAAAAGACCATGGTCTATATCTGAAAAGGCGCTTATGATCGCAAAATTTTCCATTTAAATCGATTCTTGATGTGCTTTAAAAGCCCAAGTTTTGTTCCAAAGTATGATGATCAGACCCAAGCCACAAAAGGCCATTATAACGGCCATGGGTAAGGCGCTGCCATCATGCCAAATGGAAATTAATCCAGACGCTAAGGTACCCATTAGCATCCGCAAACCTCCTAAAAGAGCGCTGGCAATGCCTGCTTGTTTAGGGTGAGGCTCAAGAGCCATAGCCTGCATATTTGGATTAATAAAACCTAACATGGATAGAAATATAAATTGATTGATCAGAAAGAGTAGTTGAAATTGGAGGCCACTAGCCACCTGAAGAAGCAGGAGGGTACCGGTTATTGCAAAAATCACCGCCACATTCTTTGAAATCTTTCGAATGTCTCGCTTCCTCAATAAATAGCGGTTTAATTGGCTGGCTCCAATATATCCTAAAGCATTAGAGCCAAAAATCCATCCGAAATAGATCTCATCAAAGTCCAGTACTTCTCGAATAACAAAGGGGGAGGCCGATATGTAAGTAAACATGGCTGCCATTCCCGTACAACCGGCTAGAGCATATAGCAAGAAACGAGGCTCCCGAAGCAGTTCCATGTAATTAAACAGTACTTGGGAAGGATTTAGTGACACAGTGGGGTCCGCTTCCTTACTTTCTCTTAAAAAGAATGCCGAAGCAATAATGATTAGCAGAACATAAAGCGCAAGGAACCAGAAAATAGTTCGCCATCCCAACTCTTGCAAGATAATGCCGCCCAGCATAGGAGCGATAATTGGCGCAACACCCATAACTAGGATGAGCGCCGAAAAGGCCCGCGCAATGTCGTTACGCTCAAAATTATCTCGAATAATGGCTCTGGTAGAAACCATACCCACAGAACCTCCTAAAGCCATTAAAAAGCGCAATGCAATTAAAATTTCAATGCTACCGGCATAGGCGCAAGCAATGGCTGTGAAAAAGTAAATGCCTAAGCCAAAGATTAGGGGCTTTTTACGCCCGTATCGATCCGATAGGGGACCATTAATAAATTGACCGATGGCGATACCAATGAAGTAAGCGGTTAGGGTTAAACTAACATAATTAATCTCCGTATTAAGGTCCTTCTTTATTTCTGGGAAGGAGGAAAGGTAGGTATCAATCGATAGTGGTCCGAGAGCTGCGATGGCTCCAAGTAAGAGTATGAGGCGGGTGGTTCTTTTCAATGTCGTTTATTCAAGGAAAAGGACAAATTAGCCCCCCGTTTGTTTAGGCTCTTTCAAGGTTTTGAATACTTTATGGCTAATGAGCCAGCCCCCTTTGCTTTTCACTAGGTGCAATAAGTCGATGTAGGCCAGCTTATTGCCATAGTAAAAATGCATTTTCACCGAAGCTGCGTCACCTTCTACGTCGGTTCGCAGAATTTTGTAGCGTACCATTTTATCGGGACTAGGCGGATACATCCCGGCGGCTTTTTTAGCTTGGATGCGATTTATGAAATAGTCTCTATTGTAGACTTTCTGCTCCCCATTGTCATCGATGGCTAACATTTGGAAATGTTCACTAAAGCCAAGTTCCACATTTCGAACATTACCTTCATTAAAAACACCGTCTATATATGCCTCCTGTATGACCTCTTTTATCGCTAATGCCTCATCTTTTAACTGTCCGTAAAGACTTAAACTTGAGACTAAGATAAATATTACTAAAGATTTGTTAATCAGTGCTCCTGTGGCCTCCATCATCTTTAGGTTTACTCGTTTTATTTCCCTTGTAACTTCGATTGGAGTTTGATTGCTTCCCACGGTTTGGATTCGAGTTTTTGAAAGAACCCTTCCGGAAGTTGGAAGGCTTCCGACCCCTAGATTTCGATCCTGAACTTTCCCATTTCGGACCTGGACCGAGGTCTTCGGGGGGATCTTTCTTATCGTAAACTTTTTCTACAAATTCTTCGATGCGTTTAAACTTGTAAATGTCTTCACTATTCACCAAGGTTATAGCTAAGCCTTTTGATGCTGCCCGAGCGGTTCTTCCCACGCGGTGTACATAGTCCTCTGCATCGTTGGGTACATCGTAGTTAATAACAAGGTCGATATCTTTAATGTCAATCCCTCGGCTTAAAACATCAGTAGCCACTACTATTCGAACTTTTCTAGACTTAAAGTCTAGCAATAACTGTTCGCGTTCTTTTTGCTCGTAATCGCTGGATATGCCTTGAACATTCATCTTCTTTTGCTGAAGCTTGGCGGTAAGCCGCTGCACTTTTTTCTTGGTGGAGCAAAAAATGATGATGCTTTTAAAGTCTGGATGTTCGCTGATAATGCGTCGCACCAAGGATTGTTTTTGCTCCTCATGCGCCATGTAAATCTCTTGGGTTACACCTTCCGCCGGTTTGGAAACCGATAAATTGATTTCGAAGGGGCTATTCAGGATTTGTTGCGCCAACTTTCTGATTTTGGGAGCCATGGTCGCGGAAAATAAGAGAGACTGCCTGCTTTTCGGGCATTCGCCGATGATTTTCATGATATCATCGTAAAAACCAATATCTAGCATCCGATCCGCTTCGTCTAGAATCAAAAATTGCAATTGATCCAGTTTCACATATTCGTTTCGAATATGGGCAAGGAGTCGACCAGGAGTGGCGATGATAATATCCGTATCTCCGCTTAAGGCTCGTCTTTCGGCCTCCCACTCTGGACCTGATCCGCCGCCGTAAACTGAATAGGAGCTTAGGCCAGAGAAATAGGAGAGCCCCTCAATTTGTTGATCAATTTGAACCGCTAATTCTCGGGTTGGGCACAAAATAAGGGCGTTAATCCCTTTATTTCTTTTTGCACTAAGTAGTTGTAATATGGGAAGCACAAAGGCTGCTGTTTTACCGGTTCCGGTTTGTGCACAGCCAATAATATCGCTGCCTTCTAAGATTTTCGGAATGGCCGCCTCCTGAATAGGAGTTGCATTTTCGAAATTCATATAGGACAGGGCTTCTAAAAGATCTTCGCTAAGATTAAAATCTGAAAACTTCATAAATTGTAACAGGAATTGCCTGGTTGCTAAAGGTCTTAAAATGTTAGCACTAAAAAACCTTTATTAAAAGAAATGATAAACGGCCAAACGTTAATAATTAAGACGGCAGATGGTAGAAGGCTCAAAGCGCACTATTTCCAGGGGTCTACAGAGGCCTCAATTGTGGTAGCTTCGGCTACGGCATGTCCTCAACGATTGTATTTTAAAATAGCACAATACCTTAGTCGTCAAGGTTTTCATGTATATACTTTCGACTATAGCGGCGTAGGGGAAAGTAAAAGTGTTGCACTTCGTAAGGAGGACTCCGACATGCTGGATTGGGGTGCCCGTGATTTAAACGCTGTTTTAGAATTGGCCTTGGAGAGGCATCAAAGAGCTTATCTATTTACACATAGCATCGGCGGTCAGATTTTTTGCTTCGCCGAAAAGAGTGAAAATATTTCCGGTGTTTATTGTATGGCCTCGCAAAGTGCCTATTACCGGCATTGGTCGGGTATATCCAAATGGAAAGTGCTTTTGTTTTGGAAGCTCTTATTGCCACTAAGCACGGGTGTTTTAGGTTATATGCCGGGCTTTGTAATGGGGTCGCCCGAATCTTTGTCGGCACCCGCCGCTTTATCTTGGCGAAGTTTTGCGCATAATCCTCGTGGATCTTTAGGAATAGATTCCAAAGCGATGGAAAGAGCATCTAATCTGTCGGTGCCTATGAAGTTTATAGGATTACAAAAGGATAACTTACTCTCGCCTTCTTCGGCAGTTAAGGCCTTGGCAGCGGAATTTCCGAAAGCAAAAACGGAAATACTATTGCCAAATAGTCCAAATTGGGTTCCCTTGGGCCATTTTGATTTCTTTCGTTCAAAGCATCAAGAATTATGGAAGGATCCTCTAAGATTTTTCCGGAATTGCGAAGCAGCTTTCAAAATTGAGTCCTAGAGTCTAAATTAGCCAAAAACATACACCATGCGTAAATACTTAATTGGGGCCTTGTTGCCCTTGTTTATTGCCTGTCAATCTACGGTAAGCGATAACAGTCAGCAAGTTACAGTAGCCTTGAGTGGCGAAATGCTTTTTGAAGGAGCTAATACTCTGCAAGGGGCAGCTGGATTGGATATCAATTCCTTAGCCGAGAATTTAGGTGTAAAGGCCGAATCCATCACCAAAGTTGGAATTTCTACTGTGGCGATGAATATGCAAGAAGAGAGTCGCTCTATTGTCGAGTCGCTTTTATTCCAAGTGGTGAGTAACACCCAAGAGTTAAGTAGTGTAGCAAGTCTAAGCCCTATGCCGGCTGAAGGAGTTGTAAACCTTAATGTAGCTGAGGAGGTTAATCTATTGCCCTATTTGCAAGACGAAGGTTTTACTTGGGTATTAGATTTAAATATTAGCGAAGACTACATGGACGAAATGTTAGTGAAGGCTAAAGTTGGTTTGATTGTAGAATACAAAGAAGAAAAATAGAAAATGAGAAAGTTGATTTACACACTTTTAGTTAGTGTATTTTGTTTGGGTGGCCTTATGGCTCAAGATGCCGACAAATTAGTTGGCGTTTGGCAACCGAGTAATGGTCGTTCTATGGTGAAGATTGATAAACTTGGCAATAAATTCTACGGCAGAGTGGTTTGGTTAAAAGAACCCAAAGATGAGAACGGAAAGCCCCGGACAGACATCAATAATCCGGATGAGTCTTTGCGTAGCACTCCAATAAAGGGTTACCGAATTCTGAAAGATTTCGTGTACGATGAGGAAGAAGGTCTTTGGACAGATGGAACGATTTACGATCCAAACAATGGAAGTACTTACAATTGTAAAATTGAGCTGACTGAAGAAAATCAGATTGAAATTCGAGGGTATGTAGGGACCCCAGTTTTTGGTCGAACCGATGTCTGGACCCGCTTAGTTAAGAAGAAAAAATAAAATACAAACCGCCCAAGTGGCGGTTTTTTTATACCTTAACTTCTTGATTAATATTGCTTTAGCTTATGACTTTGAGGAGTTGAGCGAAAAGTTAATCTTGGAAGGGCTTCGCTTCGCTGAGTGTATGCAAGGACAAGTTTATCTTATTCATATATCCTATCCAGACCCCCATCTTTTAAGCTACCAGTTAGGTAGGGAAAAGGCCATCAAAAACCGCAAAGCTGAGCTTAGAGCTGAGCATCGCATTTTAGATCGTATTGCCCAACGCTTTACTATGAAAGGCATTCAATGCGAAGTTTTAGTAGAAGAGGGGGCGACCATTAAAGAACTCCAGGGCTTGGTTAAAAAAATAAAGGCCGACTATTTACTAATCGGCCATCATAGGGATAAAGGCTTTTTAAGGACCTATCTAAACTCTTCAGCTCGAAAGCTTATCGATAAAATAGAGGTGGCCTTAATGGTGGTTCCTCTTATGGACTAACATAAGAAAGCCCAATCGTGAAGTACAAAGGATTTTCTAAGCCCGTGTTGATAAGATAGAGGTCATCACTACCGAAGAATCTTAAGAAGTCCCCATTCTGGTCTACATCATAACTGTAATTAATACGGTAGCCTGCTTCTGCTGAAATCCAGAAGAATCCGCTTAACTGACGACTGTAAGCCAAGCCCGCGCGGATTTCCGAGCGTCTTAATTCGATGTCCTGTGCGTTAATTAGGTCTTGTGCATCGGTACCCGTATAGTTTGATGTGAAATCCTGGAAGTTATTTAAAGCAAAGCTAGCTCCATTCACCTGGAAGCCTAAAGACATAAAGCTAAGGCTGTTAAATCGATAACGTAAAAGTGCCCGGGCCGGTAATAATGCTTCGATGCCCCATTTTTGGTTCTTGAAGGTGTGGTAGTAATAAATGATAGGCACATAATTTAAGGCACCCCCTAAATAAGTCCTTGAGGCACCAAAGGCATACATTAAGCGATCGCTTGGTTTCCATCCGTAGAGTAGGGCTAAGGGTAAACGAGTCTTTGAGAAGTCCATGTCCAAGGCATAGTCGCCATTAATTTCCGCTCCCAGCTGGGCGAGGATAAAGTTTTTCTCACTTAAAGGTTTAAATAAGGTAAAGGTTAAATTCGTTCGACGCAGGACATTATCGTTAAGATGTTCCAGAAGAGGGTGGCTATTGGCGATGTCCATAGTATAGCGTTGTTCCTGATAGGTAACCCCCATGTTGATTAGGATATTATTGCGACTAATTAAAGGGATATTACTTACCAGTGAGATTTGTTGGGCTGCATTAATGTTGGCTCTTCCCAGTTCGGATCCATCTTCTAATTCAATGGGTAAATCATGACCTAATTGATGGTTGTAAAAAACACCAACTAAAGAGGTAGGACTTTGGCCGAGAACCTTATTATTACAAAACACTTGCGCTGGTTCGGCAGCTAATTCGAAGTCTGAAAAATCGAAATCGTCGGTGCTGGAAGTGGTATCTTCCTGAGCTTCAATATTAAAACCCATTAAAGCGAGGGCTGCTATGCAAAAGTACTTTGTTTTCATTGGTGGAAATTTGCCACTAAAATAATGGCTAATGCTTTTATTTCGGAAATTGTTAGGATGAAACCGTATATATTCTTTCTATTAAGCCTAGGTGCTTGCGCCCCATCAATCAAAC
>CBFHRN010000057.1:0-11498 GCA_965658275.1 Croceimicrobium sp. | reverse complement strand
AAAGAAAGGTCATACTGAGGCTGAGTACCGTAAATAAACTCATAGTAAGTGTTATCTAAAGCATCAGACTGGCTACCACCTGTTGCTGTGTTCTGAGATCCTAAAGTAGGAGAACCGGCTACAGTGTAAGCCGTAGAGCCATTAACTTGGATACCCGCAGAAAGAGCCACATTGCCACCACCTTGAGAGTAGCAACGCATGTCAACAATATAGACATTGTCGCTAGTTTCTTCGAATACAATACCCCAGTATGCCCATCCAGCTCCTAAAGTGGAACTAGAGGCTGAAGCCCAAATAATCCAGTGCTGACGGTTAGGTGCAGTACCGAAAGTTTTGGAAACAACCGCGTCATTAGCACCTGTAAGATCTAATCCCCAAGCACAAACAGAGTTGTTGGGAATACTTGCAGAAGGTAATAAGGCAGGAGTGAATCCTGGAGTAGTAGAAGGAGCTGCACTTGAGAAAGTAACAACACCAGAAGCAGAAACAAAGTAAGTTGTAACTGCATTACCATTAAAGTTGAAACTAAATGGTAAAGTTTGTGCCGCAGACCACGCGTCAGCAGCGCCAGAGCTCAAAACACTTGAGTAATTGAGGTTATTTCCGGTAAGGAAAGCCTCAGGTTGCTCAGGGTCATTGTTAAGGTTACCAGGATTCGAACCTGCGTTGATCGCAGGCAGCTGGTAATAACCTTGACCCATTAAGCCAAGAGTCATGGCGGTTAAAAATAGGGATAAGTAATACTTTTTCATAACAAAAACTTAAGATTGTAGGGCTCGAAAATAATCGAAAAAATGATTAAAACCCACCACGAAAGGGTGAATTTTATACTTTTGTTGTCGAAATAAAATTCTCTGCTATGAATCAAAAAATATTTTCCTTCCTTATTGTCGTTTTAACACTAAGTGTGGGGCTTCAAGCTCAGCAAAGCTTACAGATCATTTTTCAAGACACTTTGGTAGAAGGAAATGCATGGGTCGATGGTGACTTGGCGGGGTATGCAGTGGTTAAAAATATATCCAACTTGCCAGTTGAAGTTGCTTTCAAGCGGATTGATGAGAATTACACCGAACTAACAGATAGCAATGCGATTTGCTGGGGACTTTGCTTCACCACCAATATTTCGCAAAATCCAGTTTCTTTTAATCGGACTATACAGCCAGGTGCGACAGATACGGCGATTGTTCATGTTTATCCTGATTTAGATGGCTACACTCGAGATGGTTTTATCGATTATGTATTGTTTGACTATTATAATCCAACAGACTCGGTAGCCTTCCGTATTAATTTTAAAGTGAACGGTCAGCCCTTAAGTCAAGAAGAATTAGCAGGACCAAGCTTATCGGTTTATCCAAACCCGGTGCGCGACCTGCTCAAAGTGAATTATGATTTGGCTTTTGGTGAAGAGGCTCAGTTTGAATTAATCAATTTGGTTGGTTCTAAAGTGCTAAGCCAGACCTTGGATGCCACTAAGAATTATACAGAAATCGATCTTTCTGCTCTTCGTTCAGGAGTATATTTGTACACCTTAAGAGTGAATGGAAATTTGGAGATTTCTAAAAAGTTAGTGATCGAATAATATTAGCGACTAATCCTCGTTAAGTAGCCGTCCTCCCAAGGGACGGCTTTTTTTATTTGTTAGGAGTATTAAAAGCTTATTTTTGGCGTTTTTTAAACGAGCCTTACCAAACCCAGGCTTTATTTATGTTACATCACATTAAGGGAATATTGACCGAAATTAAGCCTACCACGGCAATTATCGAGTGCCACGGCCTTGGATATGAAATCAATATTTCGCTCCATACTTATTCAGAAATTAGTCACAATAAGGAGGTGATGCTTTTTTTGCACGCAATCTATAAAGAAGACTCACAAACCTTATACGGATTTGGAACTCGCACCGAACGCGAAGTTTTCGCGCACTTAATAAGTGTAAATGGAGTAGGGGGTAATACGGCTCGAACTATTCTTAGTAGCTTGAGCCCTTCTGAAGTTATTGCGGCCGTAGGTCGGGAAGATGCCACCTTATTACAATCTGTTAAGGGTATTGGGGGGAAGACTGCTCAAAGAGTAATAATAGATCTTAAAGATAAATTGGGAGCCATGGCGCCAGAGGAAGGTGGTGCGTCAGCCCTGAATCACAATTTAAAATCCGAGGCCATAGCCGCACTGGAAGTCTTAGGTTATACAGCGCGTCAAACCGACCGTGTAATTAGTAAGCTATTGCAAAGTGATGCTCAATTAAGTATTGAAGAACTTATAAAAGCTGCCCTCAAAAAACTTTGATTCCAAGAGGTATATACCGAATTGTCTTAGCGACTGCAACGCTTTTTATTATCTACTCATTTACTAGGAGAGAAAGAGCAGCTGTAATTGTATCCAGTCCAGAGCCAATGCAGCGGGCTCTCATACCAGCGGATACGAACGATCCTGATTCTGCTCTACGCTATCCTTTTAATAACACCGAAAGCGGGGGGCTCTATGGTAATCAGCCAGGCAACTATCAAGAAAAGGTGGAGTATGACGCCGCATCGGGGAACTATTTTGTTTATCGTCAGTATGGTCGTTTCAGCGCGGAGCCACCGATAGTTATGAATCCCGATCAATATCGGGCATATGTAGCAAGAAAACAGGCTCTTGATTATTGGGATTCTAAAACCAAAAGTGCCGAAGCCGCTAAAGCCGAAGGCCGAGATCCGGAAAGTGGTTTGATTCCCCAAATCACTGTTAATTCGGAAACCTTCAGTAAAATATTCGGCTCCAATACTATTGATATTCGACCCCAAGGATTTGCTGAACTTACCTTTGGGGGGCGTTTCCAGAAAATCGATAATCCGATTATTCCGGAGCGAAACCGAAATGTTTTCACTTTTAATTTCGACCAACGGATTCAAATGAATGTGAGCGGTAGCGTTGGGGAAAAGCTCAAGGTTAATGTGAATTATGATACTGAAGCCACCTTTGCATTTGAAAATCAAGTGAAAGTTGAGTTTACAGGGTTCGATGATGATATTGTAAAGAAGATTGAGTTGGGTAATGTGAATTTACCCCTAAACTCTTCTCTGATTACTGGGGCTCAGAGCTTATTCGGTGTAAAAGGGCAATTCCAATTTGGAAAACTCACTTTAACCGGTGTTTTTTCGGAGCAGCGCTCGCAATCTAGTTCTATCAACATTCAAGGGGGGGCGACGACTACAGAATTTGAAATTTGGGGTGACCAATACGAGGCAAACCGACACTACTTCCTGTCGCATTACTTCCGCAATAACTACGAGCGCTTTTTAGAGAGTTCTCCGCTTATTACTTCTCCAGTACAAATTACTAAAGTTGAAGTTTGGGTTACTAATAACCGTCAAAATACACAGGACGTTCGAAATATTGTGGCCTTTATGGACCTCGGTGAAAACCAGAATAGCGCTTACCGAGACGGCAGCCAAACCAGCGGCCCAAATATCTTTAGCTCGAACACAGGTACAAACTTCCCAGATAATTTATCGAACGACTTAGACCCTCAAACCTTGGCGGGTCAATATCCTGGTGTTCGTGATATAGCCCAGGTAAATCAAGTTTTAAATGCAGCCGGTTTTGAGGAAGCTACCGAGTATGTAGAGTTGGCCAATGCACGTAAGTTGAATTCCAATGAGTATAATTTCCATCCTCAACTGGGTTATGTAACACTTAATACCGCATTAAATCAAGATGAGGTTTTAGCGGTAGCTTTCCAGTATACCGCAGGGGGAAGAACCTTCCAGGTGGGTGAGTTTAGCACGGACGGAGTTACACCCCCCAACAATCTTGTAGTAAAGATGCTGAAGAGCTTCATCCTAGACGTTAGGGCTCCCAATTGGGACTTAATGATGAAAAACGTTTACTCCTTAAGCGCTTTCCAGGTAGGCTCGGAGGATTTTCGTTTGCAAGTTCTTTATCAAAATGATGAAACAGGAACCCCAGTTCCCTTCTTGCCTGAAAGTAATTTAAGGTCTGAGTTACTCTTGCGAGTGATGGATATGGACCGCCTTAACCAGAATAATGATCCTCAACCGGATGGATTTTTTGACTTTATCCCGGGCGTTACGATCTATCCACAAAATGGTCGGATTTTCTTCCCAGTGCTGGAGCCTTTCGGTACAAACCTGGATAACAAACTAGATAGCGATGAGTCCAAGGAAAAATATGTTTTTCAGGAACTTTACGATTCCACACGCTTTGTGGCTCAGAACGAAACTCAAAAAAACAAGTACTTAATACGAGGACAGTTTAAATCATCCTCAAGTAGTGAAATTCAGTTAAACGCCTTTAATATTCCACCAGGTTCGGTGAGTGTGACCGCAGGTGGGACTCGACTTATTGAAGGTCAAGATTATCGTGTCGATTACAATTTGGGTAGGGTGAGTATTCTGAATGAAGGAATTTTGAATTCAGGCGTTCCTATCAAAGTGGATTTTGAGAATAATGCGCTTTTCAATTTCCAGACTAAAACCTTCATGGGTTTAAATGCAGATTACCGCTTTAGTGAGGATTTCAATTTAGGGGCTACGATGGTCCATCTTAATGAAAGACCACTTACCCAAAAGGTGAATATTGGTGATGAGCCCATTTCAAACACGATAATTGGGATGAATGGTAATTATAGTACTGATGCTCCATTCCTAACCCGTGCTGTAGATGCGATTCCCTTTATTTCCACCAAGGAAAAATCCAACTTAATTGTGAGTGGTGAGGTGGCTCAACTTATCCCTGGTTCGCCGCGAGGAATTGAAATAAATGGAGAGCAAACGACCTTCTTAGATGATTTTGAAAGTTCTCAAACCACGATTGATATTCGAAATCCTGCGGCCTGGCGCCTGGCTTCCACACCAGCAGGTCAGCCTTTGCTCTTTCCAGAGGCTACTGAAAACAGCATTGCCTATGGCTTTAACAGAGCGCGTTTAGCTTGGTATACTATTGATCCGCTTTTCCACAATGATGAAGCTCGAACTCCAGATAATATTAAAAACAACAAGGAGCTTCAATCCATTAACCCAGTGCGTGAGGTATTGGTAGATGAGGTATTCCCGAACTTAGAGCTTGATCCGTCTCAGCCTCGGAACATTGCAACTTTAGATTTGGCTTATTATCCAAATGAAAGGGGACCTTATAACTATGATGTGGAGCCGACTCCTTTTTCTGCAGGATTAAATCAAAATGGTCTACTTAATGATCCTACGAGTCGCTGGGGAGGGATTATGCGTGATGTCTCGGTAACCAATTTTGAAGAACAGAATATTGAATTCATCCAATTTTGGGTAATGAACCCTTTTGTGGGTGTGAATAATGCGCCTCAAGGAGGAGACCTGTACTTTAACTTAGGTAGCGTTTCCGAGGATATTCTTAAGGACGGGGTTCAGGCTATTGAAAATAGTGTGCCGGTTGACGGCGATTTAAGTAAACTCGATTCCACTCGTTGGGGTTATGCCAGTAATGTGCGTCCGCCAGTTGTTGCTTTCGATGCGGATCCTGCGGCAAGGGACTTGCAAGATGTTGGTTACGACTTACTTAATGATGTTCAAGAACGTACTTGGATTGGTGATTCTGCCTACGCGAATTACATACAACGAATTAGTTCCACCTTTGGAAATGCCGCACCCGCTTACGTACTAGCAAATGATGATCCGGCTGCAGACAACTTCCAGTATTACCGAGGCTCAAACTTGGATGCGGATCAAGCGGATATTTTGGAGCGCTATAAATCATTTAACAACCCCCAAGGAAATTCCAATCCAACTCCTATCGGGGGAGTTTCTGCTTTTGCGACCAATCTTCCTGATATCGAGGATATTAACCGCGATCAAACTCTAAGTAAGGCCGAAACTTACTACCAGTACCGTATTAGTATGCGGGCTCAAGATCTTCGGGAAGTGGGACAAAACTATATTACGGATATCTATAGAACGCGTTCTCCGGAGCAACCCAATGGTCAGTCCTATGATGTAGAATGGATTCAGTTTAAGATTCCCGTTTTCAACCCCGACTCGAAAGTGGGTCCCATCAACGACTTCCGTTCGATCCGCTTTATCCGAACCTTCTTGAGGGATTTCCCAGAGCCAATTGTCTTGCGTTTTGCGCGCATGGAATTGGTGCGTGGTGAGTGGCGTCGCTTCCAATTTGCATTAGATGGTACTCGGGATCGCCTTAATACGGATGATCAGCAAAACACCATTTTTGAGGTAAACGCGGTAAATATTGAACAGAATGGCTCGCGTAGCCCGGTCCCCTATGTGCTTCCTCCTGGTATTGATCGGCAGGTATTGTTTGGCACCACCGCAGCAAACCAGCAAAATGAACAAGCTCTTTCCCTGCGAATCTTGAATCTGGAAGATGGTGACGGTCGTGCGGTATTCCGAAATATCGACTTTGATATGCGTCTTTACAAACGACTTAAGCTGTTTACCCACTTGGAGTCCGCTGGCGAATTCGATGATTTAAAGGATGGAGATCTTTCCGTCTTTATCCGTTTAGGGTCGGATTATAATTTCAATTTCTACGAATATGAGATTCCCTTAAAGGTTACTCCTTGGGGTGTTAGCAATACTGATGTGGGTTTGATTTGGCCTTCAGAAAACCAAATGGACTTTGCTCTGCAGGTATTGAAGGATGTGAAGTTAGAACGCAATCGGGCCTATCGAAATACTGGCGACCCCCTCAATGAACCTTACACCGTTAATAGAGCAGGAGGCAAGGTAACCGTAGTTGGGGCTCCCAACCTTGGCAATGTGCGGACCATCTTAATCGGTGTTCGAAATCCTAAAAAACGCTTGGCCAATGATCCTGATGATGGTTTACCTAAAGATGCCGAAGTTTGGATTAACGAGTTGCGATTAACAGAATTTGATCAAGATGGAGGTTGGGCCGCTAATGCAAGGGTAGCCGCCAAGCTGGCCGATTTTGCCAACGTTTCAATTACGGGTAGCACCAGTTCTATTGGTTGGGGTTCTCTTGATCAAACCGTATCCGAATTTCAGCAAGAGGAACGCTACTCTTACGATCTGCAAACGAATGTAGAATTAGGGAAGTTCTTTAATAAGGATCTGGGAATTCGTATTCCTATGTTTTACGGTGCTTCAGAAACTTGGATCAACCCTCGCTTTAATCCCCTCGACTTAGACATTGAGTTTGACGATGCCTTAGCGAATATTGAAGACCCTGTTAATCAAGATTCCTTACGGCAGGCCACTCAAGATTATACTCGTCGACGCTCTATCAATTTCACCAATGTTCGAAAGGAACGCAATGCCAACAAGGCCAACCGAAATCCTCAGCTTTATGATATAGAAAACTTTGCCGCTAGTTATTCCTTCTCGGAAGTTTTCCGTCGAAACATTAATACGCGTTTCGATATGAATATTCGACACACGGCGAGTTTAAATTACACCTATCGCGCACGGCCAAAACAAATAAAGCCATTCAATAAAGTGAGCTGGCTGAAGAGTGATTGGTTGGCGCTTATTCGCGATTTCAACTTCTATCCTTATCCCAAAAACTTCACAGCAATAGCCAGTTTAGACCGTAACTATACCGCTATGCAAATGCGGAATACGGATGCTATTTTAAATGATATCCCTCCCGAGCTTTTGGGGAATATGGAGGCCACTTACAATAAGAACTTCAACTTGAACCGTCAGTATACGATGTTGTATGACATCACACAAAACTTGCGTCTGGATTTCAATGCCCGCTTGGGGAGCAGGGTTGATGAGCTTCTTGGGGCACCTGGCACTGATTCGAATCGAGCGGAGATCATGAATAATCTGCGTGATTTAGGACGTCCCTTAAATTACCATCAGAAAATCACCATCAATTGGCAAGTGCCCATCAATAAAATTCCATTACTTGATTTTGCCACGGTAACCGCTACTTATAACGGCGATTACGACTGGCAAACGCCATCTCAAAGGGCAAATGGTATTGCGAATCAGGGTCAACAACAAGGTGGTGCGGCAAACTCAAACTTCAATTTGAATTTTGGCAATACAGTTCAAAACAACCGCCAAATTCAATTAAATAGCACCCTTAATTTTAATGCGCTCTACAACAAGGTTCCTTATTTGAAGAAAGCAATGGCTGGAGGGGCGGATACTCCGAAGCGTCGCCGACCTCGTGGAGTTCCAGTTCCAGGTCAGCGCCGAAGGCAAAATGAGGGTAATAATGAAGAGGAGGAAGAGGACGAGCCTAGTGTCTTTGATAAGATTTTAATGGGTGGGGCACGCTTCCTTATGATGGTGCGCTCTGGTTCTGCCAATTACTCTAGAGCTGAGGGACAATTACTTCCAGGCTTTAATCGCAGTCCGCAATTGTTTGGTTTAGATAATGCGAGCGGAAGCTTTGCCCCAGGTTTTTGGTTTACCATGGGGGATCAGTCTGATATTAGAACGGCAGCGGTACAAAATAATTGGCTGGTTATAAATCCCGATTTAAATACGCAGTACACCCAAACCAATACGGAAAACCTGAATATGCGTCTTACTGCGGAGCCCATCAACTCCTTGCGAATTGTAATTACCGCACAGCGCACCAGTAATGGTAATATGAGTGAATTCTTTAGGGCCGATAGTCTCTTCTTTGCAAATGGAGGCTTTGATAGAATGGAGTTTAGAAGCCTGAATACCTTCCAAACCCAAACTTATTCGAGTTCATGGATGATGCTTAATACAGCCTTTGAAGGAATCGAAGCGCCCAGTTACAACTCGGCAACTTTTGATGCATTCTTGGAAAACCGCCTCATTATTTCCCGCCGTCTTGCTGAAGGTGGGAGCCCCGCATTAGATACTATTGCAGGTTATACCCCAGAACTTGTGGGTAGTCCAGATAGCTCTAACTACGGCTACCGTTACTTCAGTGTAAGCTCCCAAGATGTGTTGATTCCTTCCTTCATCGCTGCCTATTCGGGAATGGACCCCAATTCGGTAGCTCTGGGTTATGCCCGCAGCAGTCCTTTGCCTAACTGGCAGGTGACCTATGACGGATTAAGTAAAATGGACTTCTTCAAGAAATGGTTTAGCAGCTTTACATTGAGCCATGCCTATCGTTCTACCTATACTGTTGCTTCGATTACCACAAACCTGTTACGCCAAAAAGCGCTGCAAGATCGTCCGGGCGACTTGCCTTTAGATGTGAATGGTGATCTGTTCCCTTCCAATCAAATTAACTCGATCAGTTTAAGTGAGCAGTTTTCGCCTTTAATTGGTTTAAACACGAAATTTAAGAACGGCGCAACCTTGCGTGTAGAATATAAGCAGGACCGCAACATCATGCTCAGCTTGACGAATAATCAGATTACCGAGAACCGCGGCACGGAATGGGTGATTGGAACAGGTTATATTATTAAAGATGTGAAGTTGAAGTTTATCCGAATGGGTAAGCGCAGAACCAACCCCGTTTCCAATTTAGAGCTAAGGACTGACATTGGTATCCGCGACAATATCATTCTTATCCGTAAAATTCTGGAGGAGGTTAACCAACCAACTAGCGGTCAAACCGTAACCACGGTAAAAGTGTCAGCTGATTACCGCCTTAGTCAGAGAATACAGGCTAAATTGTTCTACGATTTAAACATGTCTCGTTTCAAAACTTCGAATGCATTCCCGCTTACTACAAATCAATTTGGTTTAAGTGTTCGCTTAAATTTGGGACAATAAGGATTAAAGATTATACATTTGCTGGAGAAAAATTTTAGGCATGAATATTCCACAGGATTTAAAGTACACCAAGGACCACGAATGGGTTCGCATTGAAGGCGATGTAGCCGTAATTGGTATAACCGATTTTGCCCAAGGCGAGTTAGGTGATATCGTATTTGTTGAAGTTGAAACTGAAGGAGAGACTTTAGACCGGGAGGAAACTTTTGGTTCTGTTGAGGCAGTGAAAACCGTTTCAGATTTATTTATGCCTGTTTCTGGAGAAGTTCTTGAGTTTAATGAGGAAGTGGAAAGTAATCCAGAAATCGTTAATGAGGATCCTTATGGAAAGGGATGGATGGTGAAGGTTCAGATTAGCGATGCCAGTGAATTAGATGACCTTTTAGACGCTGCCGCTTATCAAGAATTAGTTGGCTAAGTTTACAGCTTTGAAAAACAAGCTTCCATATTATGCCCCAGCAATAGCCTGGGGCTTTTTTATGACCTACATGACTCTTCTTCCAGCGGATGAAGTGCCGCGGGGTCTAAAGGACATGAATGATAAAATTATTCATGCCGGTATCTTTTTTTTTACTGCCAGCTTAATAATATTAGCCAGCCTACGTTATAGTCTAAAGCAACGCCTCAAGCCGGCTAAGTATTTAAGGATATTTGTTCTCTGCGTTGCCTATGGAGGGATAATTGAACTACTCCAATACTACTATGTTCCCATGCGCCATGGGGATTGGTTCGATTTCTGGGCCAATAATACAGGTGCATTGTTAGCCGTGCTTTGTTGGTCTTTTGTAACAGGCCGCAAAGCCTGATTGATCTTCGGATCTCTTTACAAAAGCAACACCACAAAACATGCAGCTTAAAAAAAGTCGAAAGGCCAATCTGGAGAACTACCGGTCGATATTTCTTATGGTAGGAATTGCGCTTAGTCTTATCCTGGTAACAGAAATAATACAATGGCAAACCGAGTATGCTAAACCCAAAAAACCGCAAGACAGACCGGTTGTATTAGAAGCGGGTATTAACATTCCACTTACTTATCCTGATAAGCCGGAACTACCCAAAAGGCAGAAGCTAAATCCTAATCTAAGGCCTAAAATATCCACCAAGCTTAACCCCGTTCCTAATAATAAGCCCGTCCCAGATCAAGGTAAAATAGATCTTGGAAGTTTGAATTTGGATACGATTTCTTCAGAGGGCAATGTTGAGGTGCCGGATCCCGTCTTACCCATTTTTGTTCAGAATATGGCAAGGCCTAAAAACTGCGCCGAGCTAAGAGATAAAGAGGAGCAGATGAGGTGCTTTAATCAGTGGATTACTTCCTACATGACGCAAGAAATCCAATACCCTCATTTGCTCAGAACTATGGGAGTGGAGGAAAAGCTATTCATGCAAATTATTATTGATGAATTAGGAAGGGTCGATTCCGTGAAAGTCATGCGCGGAGAGGAGCCGGAATTTATCGCGGAGGCCAAACGTGTTTTGCAAAGTATGCCTGAGTTTGAGCCTGCTACGCAACAAGGGAATCCTGTTCCAGTTAAAATAATTATCCCCGTTAATTTCAAATTACAGTAGAAATCGAAATTCAATTTCGAAGGCTACACTTTTTATTTATCTTTACCCCTGCAAAATCTAAAAGATGCAACCGAAAAAATCAGAAAAAGCCGACTTGGAAAACTACCGCGGACTGTTTATGCAGTTTGGTTTGGTAGTGGCTCTTTTGCTCTGTATTGTTATGATCGAGTGGAAGACCTATGATCAATCAGTGGCAAACCTTGGTGAGTTAGACGTTGAAATTGAGGATGAAATTATCCCAATTACACAGCGTGA
>CBFHRN010000056.1:0-11555 GCA_965658275.1 Croceimicrobium sp. | reverse complement strand
TTCGTTTTTAGCCCATACCACGGCAACATCGCAGAATGGTGCATTGCTGATCCACAATTTGGCGCCATTCAATAGGTAATGATCGCCCATATCTTTGTAATTGGTGATCATACCGCCAGGGTTGGATCCGAAACTCGGTTCGGTAAGGCCAAATGAACCTAGAAATTCGCCCGAAGCGAGTTTAGGTAAGAACTTTTGCTTTTGTTCTTCGCTACCGTAGGCGAAAATGGGGTACATCACCAAGGAGGACTGCACCGAACAGGTAGAGCGCACACCCGAATCGCCACGCTCGATCTCTTGCATCATTAGGCCATAAGAGATCTGGTCTAAACCAGCGCCGCCATATTCCTGAGGGATATAGGGACCAAAGGCGCCTACTTCGGCTAAGCCTTTTATCAATTGCTCGGGAAAAGCCGCTCTTTGCGCGTAATCTTCGATGATCGGACTTACTTCTTTTTTCACCCAATCGCGGGTGGCATTGCGCACTAATTTGTGCTCTTCGCTTAGTAAATCGTCAATGTTATAATAGTCTGGTGCTTCGAATAAATCAGTCGCCATGTGATCAATTTTCAGCAAATGTAGTTAACCAAAGAGTGTTTATGCTACATTTAAAGCTTAAAATACCCTTAATATGAAGAAAAAATACCTTTATTTTTTGAGTACGGTCTTGGCCCTATTTATTGCTCAAGATGCTTTTACCAATAGCGGCGGATCGCCCTCCGGGCACAGTGGTTCTCCGGCTTCCAATAATAATTCTTGTGCGCGGTCGGGTTGCCACTCCAGTGGAACGGCAGCGGGTCAGACTATTGCCATTAGCACCGATATTCCGGCAGCTGGTTTTATGGAAGACTCTACTTACACCATTACCATTACAGCGGATAATGGCGGTGCAAGTTCCAATCGAATGGGCTTTATGGCGAGTGTGGAATCCATGTCGGGTCACACGGGTTCCATTCAAGTAAGTGATGCGGCCCGCACTAAAAAGGCGGGTTCTTATTTAACCCATACCTTTTCAGGTCTTGCTGGGAGTAATAACCAAAATGTATGGGCTTTTAATTGGGATGCACAGCAGTCTCCCGACCAAAGCACTGTTTACGTGGCTGTGAACTTTACCAATAATAATGGCACTACTTCGGGCGATGTGGTATTAACCGAAACTTTGGTTTTATCTAAAGCCTCTGGCATTGGGTTGCAAGAGCTTAAAAGCAGTCGACTAGTGGCTTATCCAAATCCGGCTACCGACCAACTCACGATTGCGGGTCAGGACTTCGAAGGTCCTTACACCATTAGCAATATGACTGGACAAAGATTTAGGGATATTCAGGCGCTTTCTAGAGAGGGTCAGCATTGGACCTTCGATATTTCGGACTTAGAAACTGGGATGTACTTAATTCAAGATTCTGAGGGTCGCGGACTCCGATTCACCAAGAACTAATAATATCTTTGGGACGTGGAAATTGCGATTACATCACGTCCCACGGATTGGGTTATTATAATAAGTCTTTTAAGTGCCGTTCTTTTGGTGTGGATACGTTCCTTCGATACCAAGAGGATGGCATTTTTTATCGCTTTCCCCTGGCAGCCTTCGGCAGCCGATTTTGCCTTGCACTTTAATTCGGATCATCTCAATTATCGGGCGGATCGCTTCCTTCTGATCGTGGGCTGGATTCTGAGTCCGCTTTTAATTTTAGCTTTAAGATTACCCTTCGTGGAAACGGGTTTACAGTTTTACGGTTGGGCAGACTACTTTCGGGTCTTACTACTTTCGGGTTTCTTTATCGTTTTCAAGCTATTTATGGCGAGTATAGTTGGCTATGTTTTTCAAGTGCAAGAAGCACTAATCCAAGGTCAGAATCTTTCCTTAGCTTATTTCACTTGGTTATCCATTTTTGGAGCCTTCGCTTCCCTGGCCGTTTACTTTAGTAATCTGCCATTTAGTGTGATTTACATCCTTTGGTTTTCACTGTCTTTAGGGCTTCTGTGGGTGCTTTTGCGAAGTATTGCATTTAGCTTTAGCTTAGGCTTAGTAGCGAGCTATATTATTTTATACCTTTGCGCGCTGGAAATAATACCTCTGCTCTATCTTTTCTTCTTAAGTTAGAAACTTGTGCATCAGGGGTTTAATTAATTACAACCGTGAAGGTAAAATCTATCCTTGTATCGCAGCCTGAGCCGCAAACCGAGAATTCGCCTTACTTTGACTTAGCCGATAAGTACAAATTGAAGGTTGATTTTATTCCCTTCATTCACGTTGAGGGAGTGGATGTGGCAGATGTACGTAAGCAGAAGATCAACTTGTCCAATCATACCGCGGTAATCCTCACCAGTCGAAATGCTGTAGATCATTATTTCCGCATTGCGGAAGAAATGCGCTTTACCGTTCCCAATGACATGAAGTATTTCTGTACTTCTGAGGCTATCGCTTACTATTTACAGAAGTATGTGGTATACCGTAAGCGTAAAATCTATTTCGGTAAAAGCAAGTTTTCAGATTTGACTCCTTTATTCAAGAAACATAAGGACGAAAAGTATTTACTACCCACTTCTGATGTTTTGAAGCCATTAGTGCCCGAAACATTAAACGAATGCAAAGTAGATTACACACGCGCCGTTTTATACAATACGGTGAGCAGTGATTTATCGCATTTAGCCGATGTGAAGTACGATGTTTTAGTCTTCTTTAGCCCTTCTGGAATCAAATCTCTTTTCGAGAACTTCCCAGACTTTGAGCAAGGAAAAACACGTATTGCTGGATTTGGAATCACTACCCACAGCGCTATTGAAGAGGCGGGGCTTACTGTAAATATTAAGGCTCCTTCTCCAAAGTATCCTTCCATGACCATGGCAATTGAGGATTACATCAAGTCAGAAGGCAAGAAATAAGCACAAACTTTTATAACTTCCAAGCCCTGACAAAGCAATGCTGATGTCAGGGCTTTTTTTATGGACCAGACTTTTAAGAAATCAGAGCGACTCAAAAGTACCGAAGCGATTGGTACTCTTTTTAAATCGGGGGCCAGCGCGAAAAAAGGCTTTCTGATTCTTCGCTTTGCACCCAATAATTTAGACAGGCACCGAATTGCTTTTAGCGTGCCTAAGCGCAAGGTTGCCTCAGCTGTAAAGCGAAATTTGATAAAGCGAAGAATGCGAGAAGCTTTTCGCTTAAATAAAGCAGAATTAAATTCAATTGGAGGTCCACAGCACTACGATATGATTTTACTTTATCTGGCCACCGAGCCGCATAATTATGCGAGAATAGAGTCAAATTATCAAAAACTACTGGCTAGTCTTCACAATGGATAAGATATGTGCTCGTTTTGGTTAAATTAGCAACCAATCAGCAGATCCATGCAGAAACAATATTCCCGTTTTTTAGGTCCAATTTCTTTAGTGCTTGTATTGGTTTTTTCGCTGGCTTATCGGCCGGACTATTTCGAGATTAGCAAGCAGCTTGATATTTTCACCAATGTTTTTAAAGAGGTTAGTCTCTATTATGTAGATGACACCGAACCTGGTCAGTTAGCCGAAGAGGCCATTAACTCCATGCTTTCTTCTTTGGATCCTTACACGAATTATATTCCCGAAGAGGCAGTTGAAGATTTTAAAATTCAGCAGACCGGTAATTACGGTGGTATTGGGGCCTCGGTGGGTATTATTCGCGATGAGGCTTTGGTAACTTCGGTTTTTGAAGGCTTTGGTGCCGATAATGCTGGTTTAAAACCTGGGGATGTGATTCTAGAAGTCGATGGTCAATCAACCCTTGACCGCGAGGAAAATGCCGTCTCCGAAATCTTAAAAGGGGCTCCAGGAACGATCACCGAATTAAAGGTGAAACGCGGAGAGCAAGTACTTAATTTAAAGGTAGAGCGAGAGGAAGTGCATCTTAAAGCGGTTCCCTTTGCGGGCTTTGTAAAGGAGGGCTATGCTTATATTTCCTTAAATAGCTTTACCCAAAATGCCAGTGGTGAAGTGCTAAAGGCCTGGAAGGAGCTCAAAGAGCAAAACGATTTGAAGGGATTGATTTTGGACTTGCGCAATAATCCTGGAGGTTTATTGAGCGAAGCGATTGCCTTAACCAATCTTTTTATTCCCGAAGGAAAGCCAGTGGTGCTCACCAAAGGTAAATTGGAAGAATGGCAAAAAACCTACAGTACTCCCAAGGGGGCTTTTGATACCAAAATACCGGTGGCGGTATTGATTAACTCAGGTTCTGCTTCCGCTTCCGAAATTGTGGCAGGTACCTTACAGGATTACGATCGTGGTATTATAGTGGGCCGTCGTTCTTTTGGAAAAGGACTGGTTCAAGAATCACGGATGTTGCCCTATGGCGCTCAATTAAAAGTGACGATTGCAAAATACTATACACCCAGTGGACGATTAATTCAGGCGATTGATTATGCCGAGCGATCTGAAGATGGTTCGGTTTCGAAGATTCCCGATTCTCTTCGTACGGCATTTAAAACGAGTAATGGAAGAACGGTTTTAGATGGCGGCGGAATTGATCCCGATATTGAAACCGAATCCCAGCAGGCGAACGATCTCATTGTAGCTCTTTTTAGAGACTTACATATTTTCGATTACGCCACTGAGTTTGCTCGTAAAACCGATAGTATTTCACCGGCAGCAGGTTTTAAAGTGGATGACGCCATTTGGAATGATTTCACTCAATGGCTTGCTAATCGAGAATTTGACTTCGATAATCAGACCGGTCGCTTGCTAAAGGGTTTGGAAGAAGCAGCCGAACTTGACTCCTATGAAGAGGCCCTGGCTGAGGATATTGCGGCCCTTAGAGCGAGCTATGTAAAGCGTAAAAAAGGCGAACTCGAAAATAATAAAAAGCTGGTAAAGGAATTGTTGCAAGAAGAAATTGTAGCACGCTATTATTACGATTCGGGTCGTTTGGCGAATTCTTTACAACACGATGACGATATAAGTACTGCGCTTAAATATTTGCAAGACAAGGCCGCTTATGAAGCGATCTTAAAGCCTTAGGATGTTTAGAGAATCGAAGTTTTGGTATAATTTAATTTTCTACTGTTTGCTGTATTACAGCATTCTTTTGCCTTGGCAAGTGCAGTGGTTACCGGCGACTTTGGCGATGATGGTGGGGGGCTTGTTTTGGCTCTTGGCCTTCGATTTTAAGGCAAAAATTCAAAGACTTTCTTCCAATTCTCTGGCTAGCTTTATGTTTGTGAGCTACCTGTTGGTGATTGCAGGAGCCGTTTATAGTCCTGAAAGCAAAGAGGCCGGGAAAGAGGTTTTTTCGAAACTTCCGCTCTTGGTTTGGCCCTTGCTCTTAGGCTCGATGCCAGGCTTAACCAAAAGTAAGGTGGGGAGTTTACTTAAAGTTTTTGTCTCCTCAACGGCCTTGGCTATGTTCACCGCTTTTTGCTACGGCTTATATCGGTATTGGGAAGGAGGCTTGCCCTATGTATTTTATTTTAATGATTTACTCTCCTTAGTTAAAGTGCCTGCTCATTACATGGGCATGTACATCACCTTTGCCTACGCTCTTGTTTTGCAACGCTGGGCATCGGGGCGACCCCTTTATTCGAGCCGCTGGTTAAACTTGGCAGTACTGGTTTTTTTCGCTTTTAGTTTGGTTTTCATCTGGGTGCGCATGCAGTACTTGCTTTTCTTTTTTGTGAATGCGCTTATAGCGATTAGTTACCTAAAGAATAAATTCGGTTATCGAAAGGCAAGCCTTTATTTTGGCCTTTACTCGGTGGGTTTCGCCTTGCTTTTAGTTTTAATCCCCGGCAGTCGTAAGCGATTGGTGGATACCTACAACGAAATGCGTTCTTTCAATCAAATGATCGACAACAAGCAGACCAACCCAAGGAAGTTTTTATGGACGGAAGGGGCGGGCCTCATCTCTGAAAATTTATGGTGGGGTATGGGTACTGGAGCGGAGAATACCGCTTTAAATGAGCGATTGGAAAAGGTAGATGCCATTTTTTGGGACGGTAAAAGCACTTATCAGCTTTATGAAATGGGCTTTAATTACCACAATAGTTATTTGCAGGTTTTTGCAGCGAATGGAATATGGGCCTTTTTGTGTTTTTTGGCCTTGCTGTTTTACCCCTTTTTTAAATTGAAGCATCATCCATATCGGCAGGAAGCACGGATATTTCTATTCATAATTATCCTTAGTTTTCTTACCGAAAGTATGCTTCAGCGCCAAGCTGGGGTTTTATTCTTTACTTTCTTTTATGCTTTGCTTTTGGTGATGCCAACTTTAGGCTACGCAAAAAAGGAGGCATAAACTTACCTTTGCCGCACAACGAATTGTATGCCACAGCCCTTTAGCGTCATTATGCCCTTTTACAAGGGTGATCAAAGTGAGCATCTCCATGATGCCTTACAAAGTCTGTATAATCAAAGCTTGCAGCCAAGTGAGCTCGTGCTGATTCAAGATGGTCCCGTACCCGAATCACATCAGAAATTGGTAGAAGCTTGGATTGAGAAATGGCCAGTTCTGAAATGGAAGGTCTTAAAGCAGAACCAGGGCTTGTCGGCTGCCTTAAACGCTGGAATCGAAGTGGCGAGCCATGAATGGCTTGCCCGCATGGACGCCGATGATATTTGTCGTAAAGATCGTTTTGAAAAGCAAATGGCCCTCATCGAATCGGATCCCAATTTGGTAATTCTCGGCTCTTGGATTGAGGAATATGACGAGAAAATGGAAAAGCCCATGGCGATTCGTCGATTGCCCGAAACCGATGCTGAGATTCAGTCCTATGCAAAATGGCGATGTCCTTTCAATCATATGACGGTGATGTATCGAAAATCGATCCTATTGGAACTAGGTGCCTATAAGAACTTTGGCGCAGTGGGGGATGATTACGAGCTCTGGGCGCGCTTTTTAGTGAATGGCCATAAGGCGGCTAACATTCAAGAGAACTTAGTTTTTGCAAGGGCCGGAAATACGATGTTTAAGAAACGCCGCCGTGGAATGAAGTACTTGCGAAATGAAATAAAGGAGATTAATGCCCTTTATAGCTTGGGCTTGTTAAAGCCTTGGCATTATCTTTTTCATGTTACGGTAAAGGCTATCGTTCGCTTGTCGCCTTCTTGGTTAGTTCGACTTTTTTATAAGGGAATTCGTAAGACGAGCTGATGTCGAAACAGGTCCGTAAAAATATTGGCTATCTAGGTTTATCGCAGGCCGCAAATTACCTTTTGCCACTGGTGACCCTACCGTATATCACCCGGGTCATTGGGCCAGAAAATTACGGATTGGTGGAATTTGCTACGGTTACCACTTTGTACTTTTCTGCGCTGGTTACCTATGGATTTACCTTTACGGCGACCCGTAAGATTGCTGAGCTTGGCGACAATTGGCAACGCATTTCGAAGGTTTATTCGACGGTAATGCAAGCCAAATTGATGCTCTTGGTGCTTAGCAGTGGGCTCTTTGCTTTGTTGCTTTATTTGGTTCCCGATTATCAGGAAGAATGGGCTTTAATGCTCTTCGCCTTTCCGTTTGTTGTAGGTTGGGGTTTGTATCCCGATTTTTTGTTTCAAGGACGGCAAAAGTTAGGGGTAGTAGCGAGTGCTAATCTGGGTATAAAAAGTTTAGGAGCGGTATTAATCTTCACCTTAATTCATCAAGAAGCAGACTACATCTTGATCTGTGGAATTAATTCCTTCACACAAATTCTAGCTGCGGTAATCACCCTTTTTTATGGGCATAAGATTTTCCCACAGCTTCAATGGCAATGGTCTGGCTTTCGCCTCATAAAGGCTTATTTGCGAAGTGGCTTCTACATTTTTGCTTCTCATTTCCTAACACGTATATATACGTTTGGGACGATACTTTTTTTAGGCTTTTTGCTTCCGGATAAGGAGTTGGGCCTCTTTTCGGCTGCCATGAAGTTAATAGTAGTAGGGCAAAGCTTTTTGTTTAGCCCCATGGGGGGTGCCCTTTATCCCCACCTCGCTAAATTGGCGAAGACCGATTTCCATGCTTTCAGACAAGAGCGCCGTAAGTTTTTGCTAGCCATGATGGCCCTTACCGCTTCGGCAGCAGCCCTTATTATGCTTTTCCCCGAGTTCTTTGTGCGTCTGGTTTTTGGGGAAGATTATCTTTCTGTTGCGCCTATTTTAGCCTTAATGGCGCCGGTTTTAGTCTTAACTAGTATGAGTCATTTTGCTATGAAACAGGGCTTAATGGTCTTAAAGGCGGATTCCTATAATTTGTGGGTTGTGCTTATTACAGGCCTTGCCTCTTTAGTACTTAATTATGGATTAATTAAGGCCTATGGTTTAGAGGGTGCGGCATGGGCGAAGTTGGGCGTGGAGGCTATTTTAGCCCTAACTGCGCTTGCTTATTTTCAAAAAGTTTGGAATCGCCGGAAGTTATTATCCGAGTAAAGTCTTAAGCTCCTGGGCTGTTTTCACAGAATCAAAGCCCCAAAATTTGGCGCTTGCCTCGTATTGTTCCTTGCTAATATCGCCGCGAAGCTCGCTAAAGAGTCGGGCAAAGTAATCACGCTGAAAGGCAACTAGCTCTTTCTCATCGCCTCCTGAACTTTCCTTAAAACGCTTGCTTTCGCTGGCGCTGATGGCTTTTTGCTCAATATCTTGGTGATAGATGTAATGCGGTTTGTTGAGGTAGATACAAAATCCAGTTTGGGTACCCATGCCATTGCTCATGGTTAAGTCGGCCAATTCAATATGACTCCTTTGGCGGGCCACAAAGTGACGATCAAATTTATGCCCAGCGGTTACCAGTTTAAAACCTTCTGCTTGATAAGCAGATCGTTTTTCTGAGTCCAAGGCATCTAAATAGTACAAGGAAATTAAAACCGAATCAAAGTCTTTGGCCACCCGTTTAATCTCTTGAATTAAGTCTTGATCATTAAACCCGGCCTTCACGTTTTTCATGCTGTGAAAGGGATAGACCAATAGAGTTTTACCTAATTCCGATTTGAGTTTTTTCATTTCCGCTTTATCGTACAAGCTAGGAGCATAATGGATATATGGTCCCACTGCTATACTTTCTTTTTGCGGGAGTTTTTCTCTGAGGATCTCTCGGCGCCCTTCACTCATGGTTATTACCTTGGAGAAATGCCAATGGTATTGATCTTGGTGTACAATTCTTCCCAAGAACAGCCCATGCTCCATGTAGGCTTTTAAATCGCTTTGAATACCGGCAAACTCTTTTAAATAATGCGCGTAACCGTAAAGGTTATTGTCGATTACTCTTTCCTCAGGAGTGTAAAGCAACTCAGCTGAAAGGCGTTCTACCTCAAATGGGCTGAGCGTTTTTCGCAAGGCTAAATCTGCTTCACCGGCCCTCCCGTTTTTGAGGCGGTACCAGCTAAACATCGCCTGATCGAGCAGGGGATAGCTTATGGTGAATCTTTTGATGCGATCTTTGAGTGACAAGCCAGAATTTTGGCTGCAAATTAAGGATTAATGCCGCTGAGTCTGCCAAGCTAGCAAATTGTACCTTTGCGTCATCGCGATGAGTCAGTTACGTAAACATCTTAAATTCTCATTAAAAAATCGTTGGCGAGCCTGGCGGCAAGCTTCACGTTTGGGCCAGCTCGGTAAGGGTGTTTGGATTGATAAGAATGTCGAATTCATGCGCTATCCAAGCAATATTCGGATTGGAGATCAAGTAGTTCTTAAGGAAGGTGCCAAGATCTGCGCTTGCAATGAAAAGGCCCAAGTAGAAATTGGTAGTCGCACCACGATAGGCTACCATACTTTTATTTTCGCATCGGCAGGGATTCAAATTGGAGAAGATTGCATGATTGCGCCCTTTGTTTACTTCGTGGATAGTGACCACGGCATTAAGCGCGATCAGAAAATGAATCAACAGGCTAATACAGCATCTGCTATTTCGGTAGCTAATGATGTTTGGATTGCAAGTAATGTAACCATCTTAAAAGGGGTGAGTATTGGCGAAGGGGCTGTAATAGCCGCTAATTCTGTGGTCAATAAAGATGTGGGCCCATATGAAATTTGGGGAGGAACGCCCGCTAAAAAATTGGGGGAGCGTGACTAAGTCGGTTGGGGTGGTCATTTTAGCGCGACTTTCTTCTTCGCGTTTACCAGGCAAGGCTTTGAAGATTATTGAAGGCAAAGAAACCTTGCGTCATATTTTAGATCGATTGCAAACTGTAGTCGAACCATCCAAAATTATTTTAGCGACCAGTGATCAAACTTCCGATGATGCGCTTGAGGACTTTGCTCGATCTAATAATGTTGCTATTTACCGCGGTTCTTTGAACCGCGTGGGTGAGCGCTTTTATGCGGCGGCAAAGCTTTTAGATGTTGACTATGCGTGTCGTATCAATGGCGATAATATCTTTTTAGCTCCTGAAATTTTGGAAGTGATGCTTCGCCAAGCCGAAACAGGAAAGTTTAGTTTTTTGAGTAATGTGGAGGGTCGAACTTTTCCTAAAGGAATGAGTGTAGAAATAGTTTCCATGGATTACTATGCACAAAATTTGGAGGTCATCTCCACCGATCTTTATTGCAATGAGCATGTGATGGTTTGCCTTTACAATCAAGCGGATAAGGAGCGACACTATTATTTGAAGAATGTACAATTACCGCAGGCTGCGGCAATACAATTAGCCTTGGATACGCCGGAAGATTGGGAGCGTTCGCAGTGGATGCTGGCGCATATACCCCTTGGCAAAAATGATTTAGAAACTACCTTTGAGTACTATCAACGCTATGAAAAATCTCTTAGCCGGTAAACACGGCCCACTTTTAATCGCCGAAATAGGTGGCAATCACGAAGGTGATTTTGAATATGCTAAGAAGCTCTGTCGTTTGGCCATTGAAACGGATGTGGATATGGTGAAGTTTCAAATTTATACCGGCGATAGCTTGGTTTCACGCGAGGAAAGTCCAGTTCGAAACAAGCATTTTAAGAAATTTGAACTCAGTCGGGAGCAGCATATCGAATTGGCCGAAATGGTACAATCTGCTGGCCTCATGTACACTTCTTCGGTTTGGGATTTGTCGGCCATGCAATGGATTGATCCTTATATCCCAGTTTATAAAATAGGGAGCGGTGACTTAACCGCTTATCCCGTATTGCGTGAAACCGCAGCCTTGGGAAAACCACTTATCATTTCTACCGGCTTAGCCACAGAGTATGAAGTGTTGGATGCGATTCGTTTCATTCAATCTTGCAACGCTATTTATAAAGATCCTAGCATGCTGGCGGTGCTGCAATGTACCAGCATGTACCCTATCAACAATGGCGATGCTCATCTTTCAGTAATGGATCGCTACCGGTCTAAAACTGGCTTAACGGTGGGTTATTCGGACCATACAGTGGGTGCTAAGGCTCTCCATTATGCGGTAGCTATGGGCGCCGAGGTTTTAGAATTTCACTTTACCGATCAGCGGGACGGAAAGGAATTTCGTGATCATAAGGTTTCTTTGATGCCGCATGAAGTGAAGGGGTTAATTCAGGAAATTAAATTGATCCGCGACTATCAAGGCAATCCCATAAAGGAGCCTACCCAAATAGAACTGGATAATGGCCATGAATTATCCTTTCGGAGGGCAGTTTATCCCTTACA
>CBFHRN010000055.1:0-12131 GCA_965658275.1 Croceimicrobium sp. | reverse complement strand
TAAGGAGTACTTAGGGCAGTTCATGGAGCATCTAAAACAGAATAAAGGGTTAATTCAAGAGATTGCCTGGCCCTCTTTTATAGATAAGATGGGGTAAAATATCCTTATTAACTTTTTCTGAAAATCTAAGCCCCGAGACATTAATCTTGGGGCTTTTTTTTCAGTGTCCGTCTTTATTAATACATCAAGGGAGCATGAATATTTTTCTATTTACTAAAGCAAATAAGTTTTTTAATAAGCTTCACTTATTTTCACACTATTTTTCCAAATAAATTAATGTTAGGTTAAAAAGAAAAGTCAATTTACCGGTGTACAGTTAGCACCTATGGTACCATGGTGAAATACGGTAAGGGGACAACAAACTAAACTCCCGATTGACCCAAGTATTTTTTTGAATAGATAGCCAGCACAAAACCACGGGAATCCTTTTTATCGGATTTAAAAGTATTTTTTTATTGAATTGTTGATTGCTTATTATTTTTTAATTTCACTGAAATTCAATGTGAGATGGCGAATTTATTTCTATTGACTATAGGATTGTTAGTGAAGAAGCAGGACTTTGTAGTAAAGAGACTGGGTAAACAAACTAATTGAATAAAAAATTCTTTAGATAAAATGCTGAAATAAGTGAGTTATTCAGAAAACTTGGCTTGCTTGATTCTCTTAAATTCTCAAGCCTTTATTAAGAAACCCTAACTAATTCTAAATTATTCTCAAATTATATGGTAAACCTTACCTTTGACCCATTTTTACGTGGAAAATTATTACCATTCTAGTAAAATAAAGAGATGAAAAACCTCCTAATCATATTCTTCTTACTCCCATTTTCTTCCTATTCTCAGAAGGTTTACTCGGTAAAGTACCCCAATCAATCTGATGTAAAGGTATACGTGGTAGCGTATGAACATCAATGTGATTTAAAGGTGTTCAAAGTGGATTATCCGCATCAATCTGATGGAAATACCGGGTTATGGTACTTTGTTGATTACCCTAACCAATCTGATAAGAAGTTATACTTCGTTGATTATCCCAATCAAAGTGATTTAAAGATATTCTTTGTAAAATATAAGCACCAATCCGGTTGGAGAGATAAATCCAAACAACACTTGATGTATTAGGAGAAATAGAAATTATAAAAAAATAAAGTATGACAGTAGACGAATTCATCCAACTAAATCCTAACTGGAAATCAAAGTCATTTAAAGGAAAATTTGATTCCATTATTGTGTTACCCGAAAACATTCAATTCCAATTTTTAAAAAAAATTGATTTTTCTAAAGTTGACAAGATTAAAATAAAATTTCAATTTAAAAATTCATTTCTTGTAACTGAAGACGGGATAATTTCAACAAAGAATGGAATGTTTTTCACATTTAATGATCTCAATAATTTTAAAATTGAAAAACCAAAGGGATTTCTAAAGGTACCGATTTATTACACTAACAAAGGAATAGAGGTCGATAACTTAATAAACCATAATGATTTTGAAGGTGAGATACTTAGAACATTTTTATCCTATTTAGGTGGAGAATTCGATTCTACAGAAAGAGATATTATTAAAAAAATCACTTTCCCAAGTTTTGATAAAGACGAATTCTTAGAAATATTTTTTACGAGTTTTGAAAAACATATGTCACCTGTTTACATGTTAACTCCTTCCGAAATAATCGATAATATAAAATTCAACATGATAGAACATATGTCCTTAACTAGAGGTTTAAGTTGGAAGGATAATGGTTATGATTGTTATTCAAAAGTTACTTCTATCGAAAAAAATACAGTCCAGAATAGAAAAATATTATTTGGAACAAAATCGGGTTTGATTTTCGTTGATCAAGGAATTTACTTTAGAGGTAAATATCATGATTATCCAGAATACGAGTTTAATTATGAGACGTTTGTAGATACGTTTATTGATTATATATCACCATTAGAGATTGAGTTATTCGATAGGATAATGGAGGATGTTGTAACCTTTAGAGATTCAAAAGAACAAGTAAGAATCAAAAAATTGTCGGAAAGAAAACAACAAATTAAAGAGATTTTCGATAAAGACAATAATGGTTTAATTGATGACTTAGAAGATAAGAACGATTACAGTTTAATTTTGGAAAGAAATCAAGAGACTATCTATTCAAAAAACCCAGATTATCTTCACAAACTAACTAAATTAAATAATTACTTAGAGTTGAAAAAATCTAATATCACATCGATTTATAATCGTATTGATTCAGAAGAATATGAATTTATTATTGATAATAAATTAGAGCCTTTATTAATGAATAATTTAAATTTTCTAAATAGAGTTTATGTGTTATCACTTAGTTTGATTTCTAATTTGATAGAAGGGAAGATGTTAGACTTTTTTAAGATATATGAGGTTTTTGACACTCTAAATATTTGGGAGAGTCAGTGGGAGAGGGATATGAAACAACAATTAGTTGACATAAATCACAATCTGATTGAGATACTTAAATCTATTGAGATTATGGAATCTCAAATTGTATCAAGTCTTTCAGAAATACAGATAAACCAAACTACAATCCAAAATCAATTAGATACTGTGAATTCCAATCTTGATACCCAAACTATGTGGTCTATTGTAAATACTTACCAGTTATACAAAATCAATCAGAATACAAAGAGTTTAAAGGAGTAGTATGACAGTTAAGGTGGTATATAATCCAATTGATTATCCTAACCAAAGTGATTTAAAGATATTCTTTGTGAAGTATAAGAACCAATCAGGTTGGAGAGATAAATCCAAACAACACTTGATGTATTAAATACCCCCCTGAGGTGGTACTCATCTTCTTCCACCAATCTGTTTTTGTTTTGAGTTGATACTCTTTCATATCTACTCTATCAAATAGGTGAAAGTTCTTTGGAACAACACCTTCATCTTCCAACTCTTTCAGAGTTTTGGTAGGGTAAGAATCTATAATCTTTTTGGTTTCCTTTGTAAGTCCCCCTAAAACTCCAACAGTTTAAAAGTGTGTAAATTTAAACTGTTGACTATGAAAAAATCAAGATTACGACAACAAAGTAGTCGTGAGCTCGCTGTGCTCGGTTTACAGAAAGCCAGATTAGCCAGGCTTTAAAGGAGCATGAGGCTGGCAAGAAAGTGCAGGATATCTGCAAGGAGTTAGAGCGTGAAAACACGAAGCTAAAGCAGATGTATGCGGATTTGAGCTTAGACCACAGGATCCTTAAGGACGTGGTGGAAAAAAAGCTCTAGGGCTCTGTCAGAAGAAGTTTTTAGCAAAGCAGATTAAAGCGGATTACGCTGTCAGTACTGCCAGGGCCTGTAAAATCATTAGCCTCGAGCGCTCTGGATATTACTATGTATCCAAGCGAGACGATAAGGAGGTAGAAGAAAAGCTACGCTGGTACGCGGAGCATTATCCCACGCGTGGCTGCCCATTTTATACTAAGCGTATTCGTAAAGAGGGTTATGCCTGGAACAAGAAACGTATCCGCAGGGTGTACATCAAACTGGGAATGAACAAGCGTAAGAGGAAATGGAAGCGACGTATTCCTAACCCCGATAAGGAGGTGTTACTGCAGCCTTTAGCGTCTAACCTTTGTTGGGGTGCCGACTTCATGCAGGATCGCTTAGAGAACGGTGTGAAAATGCGTGTGCTCAACATTATTGACGACTACAACAGAGAGGCTTTGGCTTGCAAGGTATCTAGCAGCTTCCCTTCCGAACATGTAGTGGAGCAGTTTGAGCAACTAATAGAATGGCACGGTAAGCCACTTACTATACGAACAGATAACGGAACGGAGTTCATCGCAGATGCCTTTCAAAAGTTCTGCAAACGGCATCAAATTAAGCACCTTAGAATACAGAAAGGAAAACCGATGCAGAACGGATATTGCGAACGCTTTAACCGCACCCTGAGAGAAGACGTACTCAACGCTTATCTCTTTGAAACGAAGAACCAGATGCAAGAGATTATAGATCATTGGATGGAAGACTACAGTCAAAACCATCCACACTCATCTCTTGGAGACATGTCTCCAAGAGAATTTAAACAAAGGCTTATTGCCTAAAATCGATAATTTAGACCTGTTGGAATAATGGGGGACTTACACCGATTACAGCTTCAGAATAGAGATGGGTGACTTCTGTAACACCTTATAATGAATTAGCTGCTCTAACCCAAAAAGCCCCTTCTCATCGAAGGGGCTTTCTATTTGGTGGGCCCAGCAGGGCTTGAACCTGCGACCAAGTGATTATGAGTCACCTACTCTAACCAGCTGAGCTATGGGCCCGATGTGAGGCCGATACGACCTCAGCGGGCGCAAAAATAACAAATTATTAAAGCTAAAAGGTGTGAAATTTGGTTTTCCGATAAGACGATATTCCGTATCCTTGTCTCAAATTCCAAACTATGCCCAAGGATCTTTTACTCGATTTTGGCGCGGTACTTATCCCGATAGATCAAGACCTTAGTTATCAAGCCTTTGAAGAACTTGGAGCCAAAGATGAGTTGGCCATTCAAAATGAACTTTTTGATTCCTTTGAAAGAGGAGAACTGACTAATGACGACTTTCTGGAAGCCCTAAAACCCTTCTTTTTCCGAAAAAAGATTTTTAAAAAAGACCTAGCTATTGCGTGGAATGCTCTTTGCTACTCGCCCATCCCTTCGGAACATATAAATTTATTGAAGCGGCTGAAAAGAAAATACCGTTTGCACCTAGTAAGTAATTCGAATGGCTTGCACATCGAAAAAATTAAATCGCTCTGCGGACCTTTTGATTACAAACTTTTTCTAAAACAGTTTACTTCAGTAAACTTTAGCCATGAAATGGGTCACCGTAAGCCAGAACGGGAATTCTACGAAAAAGTGATTGCTGAGCAGAATCTTAAAGTAGAAGATTGCCTATTTGTGGATGATCGAAAAGACAACATAAAGGCTGCTAAGAAATTAGGAATACCTGTATGGCATTTCAATGTGGATGAAGATGACATCCTCAAATTGGAAAAAAGACTAAAATAAACTTAGACCTTCCCTAAGACCACCATTTGGTCCAAAGTAGGATTTACACTTCCACCTAATGGTTCTAAGGTTATGGCAAAAGCATCTGCTTTTTCAATTCCTTCCATCTCTTGCAAGCCCGCATCATCATTCAAGGCTAATAGCCCCATGCTTACCGGCTTTCCCCGAACAATCGCCCATAATTGATACTGCGCCTCTGTGGGCTCCTCAGGCAAAGCATTTCGCAAGAAATAGGTTTTTTTCTCCTCAGGATTCCAATATAGGGTTGCGGCAGCCGACACATCCTCCTTAACACTATTAAGAGCTACTTTTTGAACCGAAGGGTCCGCTATTACCGCCAGGCTTGCTTGCATTTCCTCAGCGGTTAATTCAAGACCCTCTAAATCGGATTTCAAATCCTCCATCGAAGACTCCTGCTGCACGATTATATTTTGCATTTCCGATTGCAAATCCAAACTCTTTTGCCATTCCCATGCTAAAAAAGCGGAAAGGAAAAATTGGTGGATCTCGATCCGAATTTATTCAATCATATTCTAAGCAATCTCCTCGAAAATGCAGTCAAGTATAGTCCGGGTAAGGAAGAACCGGAGCTGCATCTAATCTACGAAGACAAATTCCTAACCATTAAAATCGTGGACTACGGTATTGGTATCCCAGAAGAGGATAAGAAAAGATTGTTTGAAACCTTTTTTAGAGCCAGTAATGTCGACAATATTCAAGGCACCGGTTTGGGCTTAACCATCGTTAAGCAATACGTGGAGTCGCATTCGGGAAGTATCGATGTGCAAAGCGAGGAAGGCTTTGGAACGACTTTTAGCCTGAGATTCCCCTACCATCAAGAAAACGCTAACCGTTAAAAATCAAATCTTTAGCTATTAGCTAAACTCGATTAGTCCTTGCGCTCTTGGCACAGTTCCACTAAAACCCCGTGGCTACTTTTTGGATGCAAAAAGGCAATAAGCTTATTGTCGGCTCCAAATTTGGGCTGCTCATTTAAAAGCTTAAAACCTTCGCCTTGAAGACGCTTAACCTCCGCTTCAATGTCTTCCACATCAAAAGCAATATGATGGATACCTTCGCCTCTTTTTGCGATGAACCTACTGATGGGGCTATCCTCATTTGTTCCTTCCAATAATTCAATTTTATTAGGACCTAATTCAAAGAACGAGGTAATCACCCCTTCGCTTTCAACGCCTTCTTGCTTGTAAGACTCTTTTCCAAAAAGCGCGGCATAGGTCTTATTGGCTTCTTCTAAGTTCTTTACGGCAATGCCGATATGTTCGATCTTCCGCATGGTTATAGATTTAGGTGAAACTCTGCATATCTACCAACTTTTGATAAATACCTTGTTTGGCGATTAATTCTTGATGACTGCCACGTTCCGCAATTTTGCCTTCATTAATCACGATGATTTCATCCGCATGCTGAATGGTACTTAAGCGATGGGCGATCACCATTGAAGTTCGGTTTTCCATGAGCTTATAAAGCGCATCTTGAACCAATTTCTCGGATTCTGTATCCAAAGCCGATGTGGCTTCATCCAGAATAAGAATAGGTGGGTTTTTAAGGACCGCCCTGGCAATACTCAAGCGTTGTTTTTGACCGCCACTTAACTTACCTCCAGCATCACCAATATTCGTGTCGTAACCATTTTCTAAGTTCTCGATAAAATCATGAGCATTCGCGATTTTAGCGGCCGCTATGATTTCCTCTTTACTAGCCTCGGGCTTCCCTAGGGCAATATTATAGGCCACGCTTTCATTAAACAGCAGCGTCTCTTGCGTAACTATACCTAAATGGGAACGTAAATCTTTAAGCCTGACCTCCCTTATAGGCAAACCGTCTATCAGTAAATCTCCCTCCGTGCAATCGTAAAAGCGGGGCACCAAATTGGTTAAGGTCGTTTTACCTCCACCACTTTGTCCAACCAAGGCATAGGTCTTTCCCTTTTCAACTTTTAGGTCGATTTGATCTAAAACGCGCTTTTCGTCATAGGAAAAGGATACTCCCTTAAACTCTATAGAATCTTTGAACTCGGCCATTGGTTTTGCATTAACCGCATCAACAATGGGGTTTTCGGCATCCAATAATTCTAGAACCCTTTCGGATGAGGCGTTCCCTCTTTGAATTTTATAGCTGGCTTGTGACAAAGCCTTGCTTGGCGGAATAATCTGATAGAAGAGCAATACATATGCGATGAACATCTCCGCCGTAAAGGTATTTTCAGCAATTACTAATCCACCGCCAAACCAAATTATCACGGCCATCACCAGAGAGCCCATAAATTCAGAAATAGGAGAGGCTAAATCATTTCTACGGATCACCTTATTCATTAGAGTGAAATAGGAATTGGCGGCACGATCAAACAACTTCCCTTTCTGCCCCTCTGCCGTAAAGGCTTTAATCACCTTTAAGCCACTTACAGTTTCCTCGGTTAGTGAGAGAATCTCACCCATCGATTCTTGAGCCCTAGTACTGGCCCTCTTTAAGCTTTTCCCAATCCGGGTTATTAATAAGGAGACCAATGGAAGAAGCAGGATTACAAAGCCTGTAAGCATAGGGCTCATCCAAATAAGAACGGCTAGGGTACTGAGAATTATAAAAGGTTCGCGGAATAACATTTCAATAGTCGCTAATACCCCATTTTCAATCTCCTTTAGGTCGGCCGTCATCCTGCTGATGATATCCCCTTTACGTTGTTCTGTAAAATAGCCGATTGGCAAAGCCAGTAGTTTCTTATGTAGATCTAAACGAATATCTCGGGTGATTCCATTTCGCATCGGAGCAAGCAGGAACAAAGCGAAATAGCGAAAAACATTCTTCATAAAAAAGGCCCCAATTACTAAGAAACAGACGTACAAAAGGGCTTCCTGCTGACCTGTCGCTTCCATCCGCAGGCCTATCTCATAGGCCAAGTAATCTTTGGCAAAAGCCATAACATCGCCGCTAAAGACCGGTGCTACTTCTGGCGACTTGGTATTGTCGAAAATGATTTCCAAGACGGGTACCACCAGGCCAATACTAGCCAGGGCAAAAACCGTTGCAAGAAGATTTGAGATAACACTTAGAATGACTGTCCCTTTGTAGGGATAGGCATATCGAACAATGCGCCAAAATGCTTTCATTAGAACAAAGGTAGAAGTATTAACGAAGCGGTAAAGCTCCCCGCCTGTCCTTTAGTGTTTTTTTAATAGAATGGGTGACCTATGTGCGAACAAAAGACCTTTCTTTTAGCTTACTTTGCTACACTCACCACTAAGCATCCATCATGAAAAAAAGACAATGGGCTATTGTCGGAGGTATCGCTATTCTTGCGATCGCTTTTCTATTAAAAAACAAACTATCCGAAGTTGATCCGCAAGAAAGCCGTAAGGCACCGAAGATAATTAAAGCCATTGAGGCTAAGGTTTTAAAGGAAGGTCCTGTTGCAATTGAAATCCCAATTGACGGTCCTCTAGAAGCAAAAAATAAAATTGAGATTTACTCAGAAGTAAATGGGATTATCAAATCCAGCTCTCTAAATTTTGAGGCGGGAAATCAGTTTAAGGAAGGCTCGATTTTATTGGACTTAGATGATTCGGAAGCACGGAGCACCTACCTTAGTGCTAGAAGTGTTTTAATCAACACTTTGAGTCAGGCCTTACCCGATCTCAAACTAGACTACCCCGAGCAATACCCTCGCTATTACAAATACCTTCAAAACTTAAGTGGCGGACAAAGCCTAGTTGCCCCTCCGAGTGAAAAAAACCAACAACTCAAATTGTTTCTGAGTGGCCGCGGACTTTATTCGAATTATCAAAATGCTGAAAGTGCTCGAATTCGTTTAAGCAAATACCAAATCAAAGCTCCCTATGACGGCACGATCACTGAGGCGCTAGCGGAAGTTGGTCAGCTGGTGAGACCGGGACAGAAATTAGGTGAGTTTATTGGAAAAGGCAGCTTTGAAATGATTGCCTCTGTTGCTAGTAGCGAAATTGATCGCATTAAAATCGGGGACAGCGTGAAGCTTATCGCCAACGATGATGGGAAGTCCTATACAGGAACACTTTTCAGAAAAAATGAAAAGCTAGATCCGACGACCCAGCGCATTCAGATTTTTATTGAGGTGAAGGGAGACTATTTAAGTGATGGTGAATATTTAAAGGGAACAGTTGCCGGTCAAAAAATAGAAAAGGCCATGGCCGTAAATCGCAAACTGATGATTGATGAAGACCATCTTTTCAGGGTCGCGGATTCGATTTTAGTAAAACAGGCGGTGGAAGTTCTGCATAGTAGTCCGGAGACGGTAATTATAAAAGCTCCCATGCCGGAAATGATTGTACCCCTAAAGCCTGTAGCAGGTGCTTTTGAAGGAATGAAAGTTCGGATCCTAAAAGGTTAAAAATGAAACGATTTTTAGGGTTTTTCATAAAGTATCCCATTACCGTAAACGTAATGATGGTCTTTGCCTTGGTCTTTGGGGCAGTAGCTTGGAACAGTTTAAACTCAACCTTTTTCCCACTTATTCCAGAGCGCTTTATCGTTATCAATGCTATTTATCCGGGCGCTTCCCCCGAAGAAATGGAGGAAGGCGTAGTCAATAAAATTGAGGAAAACCTTAAAGGCCTATCAGGTATTGATCGATTTACTTCAAGCTCGAGCGAAAACTTGGCTACAATCACGGTGGAAGTGCTTCGCAATGCGGAAAGTAAAGAAGTTTTGGACGATGTAGAAAATGCGGTTAATCAAATATCCTCCTTTCCTGGAGGCTTGGAACCTGTAACTGTTTTCTTACGTGAAAACTTAACCTTAAGCATCACTTTTGCTCTTCAAGGGGAAGGCCTAAGCCTAGGTGCATTAAAAAAACAGGCGCGGGAAATTGAGGATGAATTGCGCGATTTGGATGGGATTTCCAAGATTGAACTAAACGGTTTGCCCGATGAAGAAATTGAGATTTCGGTCAACCAAAATAAAATGCGGGCCTACCAATTAAGTTTTGAGCAAATTGGATCGGCTATTGCAAGTTATAACTTAGATATAACTGGGGGTAAGCTAAAGACATCCGATGAGGAGCTCTTAATACGAGCGCGCTATAAAAGTTATGATCCAGAAGATTTGCTAAGTGTCGTAATTAAGGCAAGTCCAGACGGTAACAAGGTAGTGCTCGGAGATGTCGCTGCCGTTAAAAGGCGTTTCAGCGATGTCGCATCAGCCGTAAGCTTAAATGGAGAACCAGCAGTAAAAATCCTGATCAACAATACCGATAGCGAGGACATTCTGAGTACCGCTCAAACCATCAAAGATTATGTTGCAGAATTCAATGCCCGTCAAAGCATATTAAAGGCGACAGTGGTTAATAGTCAAGCTGACCTACTGCAACAAAGAAAGGCACTCCTCATTGAAAATGGCTTAATCGGGATTGTCTTAGTACTCATTCTACTCTCTCTTTTTCTGAATTTCAGAGTAGCTTTTTGGGTGGCGGCCGGCCTTCCCATTTCATTCTTCGGTATGTTTATGCTCGCCAGCTATTTTGGTATTACCATAAACGTAATCTCCCTTTTTGGGATGATAGTAGTGGTCGGTATTTTGGTTGATGATGGCATTGTAGTCAGTGAAAACATATATCACCATTACGAGAAAGGTAAAAACCGAATTCAAGCTGCGATTGATGGAACCTTAGAGGTACTGCCAGCGGTAATATCGGCGGTTCTAACCACTATGATTGCCTTTGCTACTTTCTTCTTCATCAACGGTAGGGCTGGCGATTTCTTTTCCGAAATGTCATTTATTGTAATCGCAACCCTAGGGGTTTCCTTAATTGAGGCCCTCATAATTTTACCTTCTCACATCGGACACAGTAAGGCACTAAGTTTAGCTTACAAGAAAAACATCCTGGAGCGAAAACTCGAGCGGGGACTTAAGAGCGTCCGAGAGGGCTTCTATCGGCCTATATTAGAGTTTGCCCTAAAGTATAAATTTTTAACCCTCAGCTTCGCGGTGGGCTTATTTCTGATTACGCTCGGCGCTCTATCGGGTAAACTAATTCGAATCTCATATTTCCCCTTTATTGATCGCGACAACTTTGCCGTGAGCATTAAAATGCCGGCGGGAACCCGAGAGGAAATTACCATTTCGTATCTGGAAGCCATTCGTAAAGCCGCTATTGAGGTAAATGATAGCTTACGACCCTTAATCCCAGGAGAACGAGATGTAATTCGAATGGTCGAGATGACCACCGGGCCCAACACCAACGAGGGAAAATTAGACGTTATCCTGCTCGACTCTGAGCAACGCATCATCAGCAGCACGATTGTTGTAAATGCCTTGCGAAAAATGACCGGCCCTATTTACGAGGCGGAAAACTTAACTTTTGGAACCGTTGGTGCCTTTGGAAAACCAGTATCGGTTTCCTTATTGGGCGAAAACTACGACGACTTGGAGGCGGTTAAACTTAGGCTTAAGGCAGCCATGTCTGAAATCCCGGAGCTACGCGATGTTATTGATAATGATTTGGAAGGCGTTCGCGAAGTTTCTCTGAAGTTAAAAGACAAGGCCTATCTCTTGGGTCTTAACCCTGCTTCTATCATGCAGCAGGTGCGTCAAGGCTTTTTTGGCCTCGAGGTTCAAAGGTTACAAATAGGAGAAGATGAAGTAAAGGTATGGGTGCGCTATGATGATGCAACCCGCGCTTCCGTGTACAACCTAGAGGAAATGTACATCCGAAGTCCACAAGGAGGGAAATACCCTTTACGCGAGCTTTGCGATTATAGCATTGAAAGAGGATCCTTAAGCATCAATCACCTTGACGGTGAAAGAGAAATTAAAGTAGAAGCCGATCTGGCAGACCCCAATGGCTCGGCTCCTGATATGATCGCTTATGTTAGAGATGAGGTATTACCTCCTATAATTGCGGATTACGATGGTATCTCCTATTTATTTGAAGGACAAAACCGGGAGGCGCAGAAAACCATTATTTCGGCCCAAACTACAATGCCCCTTATTCTGACCTTGATTATCATGACCATCACATTCACCTTCCGGAGTTTTTACCAAGCGGTCGTAATCTTCACACTGATACCGCTAAGCTTGGTAGGGGTTGCATGGGGGCATTATTTGCATGGTATCCCCCTCAGTATTTTCTCCTTC
>CBFHRN010000054.1:0-12281 GCA_965658275.1 Croceimicrobium sp. | reverse complement strand
GTCGAAACGACTCTTTTCATCAAGAAACCTAAAAATTCGCGGTAGTGGGTGTTTTTGAAAGAGCCTTTCGAAAATCAGTTTTATCAGATCCTTCCTTTCGGTGATGAGTCGCATGAGTAATTCGTCATAAACCTGAAATCGCAAAGGATGATGTAAGGTTGGTAGCGGTCGCTTCGATTTGAAGGCCTTCGAAAGATTCCAAGCATGTTCTATAAAATACTTGAAAGCGAAGCCGCTCGAAGCTTTTATCGCTCCCGCCCGAGCACCAATGGCAATGTGATAAGATTCGCCAGAATAATGCTTCTTTTTAGCATTTAGTCCTTGGGTCATTGGAATTTTTTCAATTTCCTTTTCCAAGATCTCAAATTTTTGAATCCCTAAATCTGCTAAATAGCTCTCAATGATGGGCTTTGATTCCTCCTCACTCAAAATTTCTTTGCCAAATCGTGTGAACTCAATCAAGGCTTCATTTTCATGGGTCGGAAGCCAATACATGAACTGCAAACCATTTTGTTGGGGAACCTCAAAATCCATCAAACGACAGCTGTGAATATCTTCGATTTGGCTTTCGGTACGGATTCGATAACCTACAAAACTCTGCCATATCAAGTCTTGAAAGCTGGCTTTAGGCGGGCGACTATCAAAAACGTATTGGCTCTCAATCAAGCTACCGTCTTCCAGCTTAATGACTAAGGGTTCTTTGCCTGATACCTCAATAACTTTGGCCTTTCTTCTTTCAAAGTGGTCATAACTGCTCAAAGCCTCATTTACAAAGTGGTAATAATCTTTACTTCGAATTTGAGCATAGTGATAAGGAGCCATGGACTGTTTGCCCTCGAAGGGACCTTCTGCTTTGGTCCAAGTTTTTGAAACACAAGGACTAAACATCTGCCAAGCTGGGTCTTCTTGATCCGTCCAAAAACACCAAGTTCGGTCATTATCGTTTTTCTCTTCAGATTCGAGTAACAAAACCGAATTGTGCTTAAGCAATCCTTGTAAATGAAAGGCATACAAAAGTGCAAGACCAGAACCGCCGCCACCGATTACCGTGATGTCTACACTTTCTTTCATCCCGTAAAGGAAACCTTTTCTATCCAATTTTCTGCGGCCTTGAAGATATGTTCTTTACGCTCAGGATTCATTTTGTTTAAAGTTGCCAGCATCATTCCCATGCGATGGTTTTTGGCAAATGTTTCTCTTTGACGGTCAATAAATCGCCAATAGAGTCCATCCACAATATCACACCAATCGCCTTTAGGGTAATGACTCATTTTGCGCATGTAATTACTGCCTGCGATATAGGGTTTAGTGGCAAAAATTCCTCCATCTGCAAATTGACTCATACCTAGAACATTGGGAGCCATCACCCAATCTGCACTATCGATGTACATTTCCATAAACCAACGGTATACCTCTTGCGGGTCCAATTCTGTCATAAGCATGATATTGCCAATAACCATAAGGCGTTCTATATGATGGGTGTAAGCGGTCTTATTCGCTTTCTTGATACTGTCATCTAAAGGAGGAATACCGGTTTTACCCTCATACCAACAAGATTTTAGCTTACGATGAAACCCAAAGTGATTTCCAGAAAAATCAAAGTTTCGATCCATTCCTCGGATGAATTCGCGCCATCCCATTAATTGACGCACAAAGCCTTCTACTGAAGGGTAATGGGTGTCATGTTTTTCAAAGTGGTTTAGACAAGCCTTTAAAACCTCTTCCGGTGTTAGTAATCCTATGTTTAAATAGGGGCTTAAGGTAGAGTGGTACAGAAATACCTCTTGAGCTTCGAAAGCATCTTCGTAGGGTCCGAAGTTGTCAAATTTTTCATTTAGGAATTGTTCTAAAACAATTAATGCTTCACTTCGATTCGTAGCCCAGTTAAAAGTCTCACTATTACCAGGATGGTCATTAAAAAGCTCATCCACGACTTTGCTAACTTCTACTTGTTCTCGACTCCTATTGAAACTTAGAGGCAAGGGGCCTTTATGATTGGCAGGTAGTTTCTTGCGGTTATCCTCATCAAAACTCCATTTGCCCCCAAATGGCTCTCCATTCGAAGCAACTAGTACCATGAGCGTCTTCCGTTGTCTCTCGTAATAGGTCTTTAAAAATGGTTTCTTTTTTTCAGAGAGATAGTTTTCAAAGTCTTCACGACTAAAAAGAAACTTTTTAGTGGTATGCAGCTCTAGTGATAGATCAGATCGACGGGCGAACTTCATTAATTCTTGCTCAAAGAAAGCATCGTCAATTTCATAACCATGCAAGGTATCGTTAGATGCAGATTCTTTTAGAATATCAGATAATCCTTCAAAAAAGCCCTGGTTCTTAGTAGCTAGGCTGAGTTCTCGGTAAAGGACGGTATAGCCTTCTGTTCGTCGCTCTTCTGCCCAGCGGCGCATCGAAGCAAGGAAGAAGATGAGTTTATGCTTGTGGTATTTAAAGTGACGGCACAAACCAAAGTCTTCCAGCATAATAATTTGGAATTCTTCAGGAGGGAAATGGTCCTTTAAGTCTGGAAACAATTGATCCCCTAAGATTAGCAGGGAGTCTTTAGCGGCTGGGCTATCTTCACTCATATTGCCTAAACCAAATTAAGCGGGAGAATGTTGAATAGAAATGAGGAAAAGTGATTTACCACAGAAAATTTGTCCGGTTTGCGAACGTCCTTTCTCTTGGCGGAAAAAATGGGAGCGCAATTGGGAAGAGGTGGTGTATTGTTCAGAACGATGCCGACGTAACAAAGGATTAAAGAAAAAACCAAGTGCCTAATCAGGGGGAAGGATTGCAGGTTTTGCAAAGGCACTTGGTCTCTCTCGATAGCATCAATGCTTCAACAAAGAAACTAAAATATTCTTAAGGTTTAAAAATACCGAAATGGTAATTAAGCATTTGATTTACAAAAACTTACTATTGAATAATTGATTTTCAATAAAATTTATTTCCCCAGTATTGAAAATCAATTTTAGGCTATCTTTCTTGCTTTTTCTCTTGCGAAAAATAGTTATCGGAAATCCTAGTCAAGATTGGTGAGAAACCAATCTTTTAGGTCTTTGAGGTTATCGGGGTTTAAACCGTGGCCAGCTGGATATTCTTGGTAGCGATGTTTGATTTTTATTTTTTCAAGAAATTCCGTACTCATTCGGGCTGCCTGGACAGGTATTATATCGTCTTGAGAACCATGAGACACGAAGAAGTCTAGATGCGCTAGCTTTTGAATTTGGTATTGATCTGGAACAATTTCTTTTAGCACGTAACCACTTAAGGCCATCACTTTTTGTACTTCATCGGGATAGTTAAGACTGTAGGCATAGCTCAATATAGCACCTTGGCTAAAACCCATTAACCACAAGGGGTTTTTGTCTAAATGATGGGCGGCTCTAAATTCTTGAATGAATCGCCTTAGTAAATCACGAGACTCTGCAGCTCGTGCTGTATCGGAGGTTTTCGCTCCAATCTCATCAAAGTGAATAGGGTACCAGGCAAACCCTCCAAAACCTAAAGTCATTGGAGCTCTAACGCTTACATAATGGGCAGCTGTGCTGAGGTAATCTTTGATTCCAAATAAGTCGTTTTCGTGACTTCCATAGCCATGTATCATTAATACGATAGGAGCGGATTCGCTATTCTTTGCGTCGGCGGCTTGATAATTGTGAACGAGGGGGAGTTGGGCCATTTTAATTAGGTATAACTACCAATGTTTAATCCTTCCGATTTACCTTCTCGGATGTCTATAAGGTGCTTAATGGCGTGGCTATTACTAGAGAAGGCAATGTCTTCCCATGGGATTTCATCCAATTCAAAGAATTCAATCGCCGTGCTTTCTGGGGTGAGCTCAAAATGATCATTTAGCATTTTAGCTCTAAAAATTAGATACACTTGCTGCGCCTTGCTAAGATTGTAGATTGTGTGCAGATTTACCAATTCTACTTTTGCACCGGTTTCCTCCAATACCTCACGTAAGGCCCCATCTTCTATCGATTCATTATTCTCAAGAAAGCCGCAGGGGAGGTTCCAATAGCCAAGTCGAGGTTCTATGCCTCTTTTGCATAGCATGATTTTCCCTTTTTTGTTTTCGATAATGCAACCTACAATCATCCGTGGATTTTGATAATGTATGGTTTCGCATTGTAAGCAAACAAAGCGCGGAAGGTGGTCACCTTCAGGGATTTTAAAGTCTATGTCTTTACTACCGCAATTGCTGCAATAATTCATACTAGAACATCCAACGAACACTAAGAGCTAAGTCAAGGTCAAAGTCATCGTAATAATCATTAAGCAGATTTATGTTTGGATTTAAATCCAAAGCTATTTGCAAGGGTATCCCAGCCGTGTTTGCCAGACTGTATTCTATCCCAACAATACCTTCTAGGGTTAAAAGGCTTGTTCCATAATCTTCAGCAGTGATGATCGGAATGCTTTTATCAAAATCTACATAGGCAAAACCAGCTCCTACACCATAGAACCACTGAAAATCATTCTGCAAGGGTTTCACCCATTGGTAGGTACCAGAAATTTTAAAAAGTTGTGATGCATTCCCTCGACGTGCGCCTAAATCAAGTTGTACTCGGTTAATCGCTGAAAGAGCTCTCTGGTAAGTGATTTCATTACCAAAGCCATTACCCCCGCCAAAGCGCAGTCCTATGGCATTTTCGCTCATTTGGGCTTTTAGGCCACCCATTCCTATTAACAATACGCAACCTAGTAGTAGTTTTTTCATGATGCTTTATTTTGCACCAAAAATAAGTCATTTACGGCGGAATGGGTATATACTTCGGCTTGTAAAAGATGTAGGATATTGTAAAGTCCAAAATAAGTTCTATTGAGGTAAATCGCATCTTTTGGTCCTCGTCCCGCTTTAGCATTACGGACTAGTTTATCATTCTGGAAAATTTCGCTGAGTGCATAAACTTCTTCAAAATAGCCTTTACTGGCAAAGTTGAAACGCTTTTCAAAGAAGGGCCGGCCCAGTAATTGCAACAAGTTGGCATAGATTCCTTTGAAATGAGACACCTCTTTTTCACTATCGGAAGGAAGTAAAAACTGAAGTTGATACAAAAGGTCCAAAAACTCTTCTTCATTATCACTAATGGCAGGCTTCATAATCTGGAAGTAGTTCTGATAAAACTTCTCAGGTAAGCTTTTAATGCAGCCAAAGTCGATTACACCCAGCTCTCCCTTATCGGTAAAAAGAAAGTTGCCCGGGTGTGGATCGGCATGCACCTCTTTTAATTGGTGAATCTGAAAGTCGTAAAAGTCCCATAAGATTTGTCCTAATCTATTTCGACTTTCTTGATCGGGATTGGTAGCCAGAAATTGGTCCAAATGCAAGCCTTCTAACCAGTCCATGGTTAAAATCCGTTCTGCACTAAACTCTGGATAATATTTCGGGAATCGCAAGCCTTTAATATCCTTACAAGCTTCGGTAATACTTTGACCGCGCTTTAATTCCAATTTGTAATCTGTTTCTTCAATCAGCCGCACCTCTACCTCTTCAAGATAATGATTCATCTCAGTTTGAGAGATATTGAACATGGTACTTACGACGGGCTTAACCATTTTTAAGTCCGACTGAATGCTCGTCGATACGCCAGGGTACTGAACTTTTACAGCCAATTCCTTAGTTCCAATCTTTGCTTTATGCACTTGGCCAATACTAGCGGCAGCCACACTTTGCTTTGAAAATTCATCGAAAATTTCCGAAGGCATTTTTTTGAAGTATTGCTGAAACGTTTTAACCACTAATGGATAGGATAGGGGGGGCGCCGAATATTGGGCTTGGGCAAAACGCTGTGTATAGGCTTGCGGTAAAATACCTTGGTCCATACTAAGCATTTGGGCTACTTTAAGCGCGCTTCCTTTTAAACTGCTTAAAGCATCGTAAACATCTTCCGCGTTTTGTTCCTGCAGTGCTTCACGATTATCCTCACCAGTGACCAGCTTTTTACTGTAATGCTTAAGGTAATTAGACCCAAGTTTTACGCCTGTCTTAAGAAACTTACCTGTTCGTTGGCCTCGGCTACTGTATATTTTGTCTTGTTCTTTCATCGATTTTGGAAAATAAATTTCCCAAAGTCAAAGGCACTATCTAGGGCGTTTTTTTCAATAAGATCAAAGGAAAGGTTGACAGACTTTTCGATAGCCTCGTCGGTCTTTTCAAAACCACGGGAACGATCTTTCCGCCAAAAATCTAAAAGGAACATGAATTGATACCAAAATAAGTCGTCATATACGTCACTGAGCTTTGACCTTCCGGCTATTTCACCCTGGGCCTGACCTTCAGCAACAAGCATTTTAATCCATTTCTTATAATCGGCCTTCAAATCTTTAATGTCCGCAAATTCTTTCTTAAAGCCTAATAGCGAGCCTTTAAGGGTTAAGAGTGCATAGCTGCGATGTCCTTTTATCTTTTCAAAGAAAGAATAGTAGAAAGTTAGTAGCTTCTCGCGCACCATAAATTCTTCCCATTCGGTAGAAGATTCCAATCGTTTTACACTGTCCTCGAAAATCTCAATCCAAAACTGGGACGCTACCGATTCAAAATCGCTAAAATGCTGGTAAAAGTCAGATTCAGTGATATTAAGATTCTGACAAAAGGCGTAAACGCTTGCCGGGTTTTCCCCATTCATTAAGAGGTATTCTTGGTAGCCCTCAAGAATCGTGGTTCTAAGATCCTTCTCCGCGTTTTTCTTTTTCGTACTTGCTGTTTTTGTTGCCATGATTCAATTTCTAGTGTATTAACATAAGGCGATGCCGGATGGTTTTAAGTATTACGGATTAATTTTCAAGCCAGACTTGCCGGTATTTACCTTCTGGATCGTATCGTTCGGCCTGACCTGCAACATTAAACCATCTATTTTCTCGTGGATCATTGCCAATCCCAGCTACATAAGTCCAATTCCCATAATTACTGCAAACATCATAATCGATGAGCTGCGACTCAAACCAAGCAGCACCTAGATACCAGTTTAGTCCAAGATCATGCACCAGATAACTGGCTACATTCTGCCTTCCTCGATTACTCATAAACCCTGTTAGTCGTAACTCTCGCAAATTGGCATCTACGAAGTCCTGACCAGTTTCACCTTTGGTCCAAGCATCAAATTTTCGAGTACTTCTAAGACTTACGGTATGTGGTATTTTAAAAAAGGTATTTCCCTCTTTTAAGGCGGTTAACCGAAAAAAGTCGCGCCACATCAATTCGAAATAAAGCCAGTAAGTAGACGAATTCTTTTTTCGCTCTTTTTCGTACCGCTTAATTTCTTGATAAATGCTTACCGGGGAAATACATCCAATTGCCAGCCAGGGCGAGAATTTAGAGCTGTAATTGGCACCTAAAAGTCCGTTACGGGTTTCTTTATAGGTTTGGAGATGATCACACTCCCAAAAATAGGAGTTGAGTCTATTCCAGGCAGCCGTTTCCCCTCCTTTAAAGGATAGGACAGATCTAGAGTCTGGAGCTTTTTTTTCGAGTCCTAAATCTTGAAGCTTTGGAAGTTTTGAATCCTTTAGATTCGCTGGATACGAAATGAATTCGCAATTTTCTTCTGGTTTTCGAATGGCCGCATATTTTTCAACCTTTTTGCGGAAAGCGGTAAATACTTTTGGCAGATCGGACATTGGGAAGGGAAGTTCTTCAGGATGATATAAGGTACTTTGCCAAACGCGTTTCAGGTGAAAGCCATAATTCTCAAGCTCTTTTTCTTGAATCGTTTCCTCATAGGTGCACTCAGCCCCGCAGTAAACCGTGTTTATCCCAAATTCCTTGGCTAAGGTTTTAATCTCATCCGGACTATCGCCAATGCGAATTTGCAGTGATGCTGAAGCTTCCTTAAGGTTAGCTTGCAAATCTGCCAAAGCATCTATTACGAACTGCGCCCGGAAGCTATCGGTTCTCGGAAAGCCCCAATTGGTGTCTTTATAGAATTGTTGATCAAAACAATAGAATAATATCAGCTCATCTGCTGCTTCTTGAGCCCTCTTTAATAAAGGGTTATCCTTTAAACGAAGTTCGTTTCTCAGCCACACTATTGCCCGCATCATTTTCCTTTTTCTTAAAGACCAAAGACTTGGAGAAATGTTTAATTGGGACCAAAAAAAAGCGGCCAAAGCCGCTTTTGATTAAGTCTGTAAAACCCCTGGGTTAAAGGAGCGCTCTAAAGGAGCATGATTTGCCATTTCAATGCCCATGCTAATCCATTTACGGGTATCCAGAGGGTCGATGATGGCATCGGTCCATAAACGCGCCGCGGCATATTCCGGTTTCATTTGCCTTTCATAGCGCGCATGGATAGTATCTAAAAGCTCTTTTTCGTCCTCTGGAGTAATTTCCTTCCCTACCGACTTTAAACGGGACTTTTCAATCTGCAAAAGAACCTTAGCCGCTTGAGCACCGCCCATTACGGCAAGTTTGCTATTGGGCCAGGCAACAATTAGTCGGGGATCGTAGGCTTTTCCACACATAGCATAATTACCAGCCCCAAAGCTATTACCAATTATCACAGTGAATTTAGGTACCACCGAATTACTCATGGTGTTTACCATTTTAGCACCGTCCTTAATAATACCGCCATGTTCACTTCGCGAACCAACCATGAAACCTGTTACGTCTTGAAGAAAGACCAAAGGAATTTTTTTCTGATTACAATTTGCGATAAAACGCGAAGCTTTATCAGCAGAATCGGAGTAAATCACTCCACCAAATTGGGTTTCTCCTTTCTTGGTGCGCAGGAGCTCACGGTTATTAGCCACAATTCCTACTGCCCAGCCGTCAATCCGAGCATAGCCTGTGATTATCGTTCGGCCATAACCAGCTTTGTATTCTTCAAAGTCTGAATCATCTACCAGACGATCAATGATTTCTCGAGTTTTATAAGGTTTTGCCCCATCCCTAGGGATGAATCCATAAATTTCATTGGGATCTTTCGCTGGAACTTTGGACTTGCTTCGATTAAAGCCTGCCTTTTCAAAGTCCCCCATTTTATCCACAATATTTTGAATTGAGCTTAAGGCATCCTTGTCATCTTTGCTCTTGTAATCGGTTACCCCCGAGATTTCACAGTGAGTACTGGCACCTCCTAAAGTCTCATTGTCGATGTCTTCGCCAATTGCGGCTTTAACCAGATAGGAGCCTGCTAAAAAGATACTTCCCGTCTTATCTACAATAAATGCCTCATCGCTCATGATAGGTAGGTATGCTCCTCCTGCAACGCAGCTTCCCATAATAGCCGCAATTTGGCTTATACCTTTGGAAGATAGAATAGCGTTATTTCGGAATATTCGACCGAAATGTTCTTTATCAGGGAAAATTTCATCTTGTAAAGGAAGATATACACCTGCACTGTCTACTAAATAAATAATGGGAATATGATTCTCAAGCGCGATTTCTTGAGCACGTAGGTTTTTCTTTCCGGTAATCGGAAACCAGGCCCCAGCTTTTACCGTTGCATCATTGGCTACTACGATACACATTCGGCCTTTTACATAGCCAAGAACCACTACGACCCCACCACCTGGGCAACCGCCATGTTCTTTATACATTTCGTATCCGGCGAAAGCTCCGATTTCGATTTGCGGCTTTTTCGGGTCTAATAAAAACTTAATTCGCTCACGTGCTGTAAGCTTTCCTTGATCATGTTGTTTGGCAATTTTTTTATCACCGCCACCTTTATGAATGATGCTAAGCTTGGATTTAACATCAGACATTAAAAGTTTTAAGTGGTCTTCATTCTTATTGAAGTCAATGTTCATGAGAGAGGCAATTTTCTAAGCTAAATACCGAATTGACAGAGAATAGTTCGGTGCCGCTTGGATTACTTTGTAGAAGGTGGAATACATTAAACTCTTCCCCAACACTTACAAATATGATTTCTGGAAACCCATCTCCACTGAGGTCGCCGTACCAGTAAAGTTCTGGAATAGAGCATTTCCCATAGTCTGGGATAAGCTCTGCAAGATCTTGCTCGATGTCATTTCCTAAACGATTGGCTTTAATGGTTATTTTGTAATCTTTGGTTTCGGGGCAGGGCCCAGTTTTAAGTATTTGGCCTGTTGCGCTAAGTCGCAGTTGATTTTGCTCATGCAGAATAAGCTCTTGTCCCGGGAAAAGACGCTTTCCTCGCATTCTGATTCCTTTAAGCACGTCTGGGAGTCTTATTTCCTTATGCTTGATTACCTTATTGCTACCAATAAGAAATAAACTACGCTCTTCCTTATTCGTGAGAATATCGAATTCTAATCCTTTGCCAAACTTTTCCTTGCTAAGGATTATTTTAAGATCAACGGGCTTAATATCTAATTCCCCACTTGGGTTTTGTTCATTGTCTAAATAAATTCCATACCAGTATAGGCTTGGATTTATTGCGGAAACATCACCACAATAATTGTATGTTTCTAGAATAAACTGAAAATCGCTACCTAAGAAAAAGGGGTGAGCCCTTGGAGCTGGCGAGGAGGATAGGAGGCTATCAGATTTTGCTATGGAAGTTTGAACGGCTTTGCGAAGCGAATCGATTTCTGAATCGATGCCCTGTATAAAGCCGTCGAAAGAATATCCAACTTGACCTTTGTAACGTACTTTTCGCCAAAAACCTTGGATATCCTCGTAGCTCATGCTTCCAAACGTCTGATCGCTGCAATATTCGAGGGTGTCACCGAAGGGCATCGACTGAATAAAACCTTTCCCCGGACTCTTCCTTAGAATTAACCCACTTTCTGCGGATATGATACCTATTTCCCACTGGCAAGTTTGGGCCAAACTGCCAAAAGAGAATAATGCAATTAGAATTGTTGCTATGGCTGATTTTTGGAGCATGTGCGAAAATACAAATTATAAGAGCTGTAGATGGTCATATGCAGCTGGCCCCTCATTAAAAAGTAGATCAAGTACGGATAGGTTTTGGATGAAGCCATGCTTATGGCTAAATACCTGAGGATAATTTTGACTCTCTACAGGACTTGGAATTTTGGGGTGGAAGGCATCTCGAAAATCTATTTCATCATCGAGCTCCAACTGCCAGTCTTTACTAAGGTCGAAATCTATTTTTAGGACTAACCATTTAGAAATCAATTTATGACATTCGATATTAAGATCTAAAAGGTAAATCCATTCCTTTTTGTAAAAAGCCTCAATTTCTGGGGCAAGCGCATCAAAAAAGGGACTGCCACCGTAACTGCTTTTAAATGCCTGCCAATGCTTTTGCTGCCAATTTTCATTGCGTTTTATACGCGTGTCCTTAATGTAATCTTTGGAGCTATGATCTACCGGAAAATTAAGCATAAGCTTACCATTGGGGCTATCGATATAACATCGGTTACGGTAGGATTGCTTTGGAAAACTTTCACATTGCTCAAAGCAAACTTTCTCTTGCTTAATTAGCTTCGAGTAATAATCAATTGGGCCCCAGTATGCTAGGCTGAAGCGTCCTTTGCTCACGCCTTCTCTTTTTTCTTCTTTAAGTAACCGTTTACCCCATAGCCTAATGCCACTACGATTAGGAATGGCCAGAAGAAACTAGTGCGCTCGGCGTCTCCGCTAACCGTGGTGAACACACGATCGGTGCGAATCATATCAGCTCCAGAGGCGTATTTATCGTAACTCATCCAAATGAAAACAGGCTTTCCAACAATATGATCTTCGGGCACAAAACCCCAATAACGACTATCAAGTGAATTATGGCGATTGTCACCCATCATCCAATAATAGTCCTGAGCGAAGGTGTAGGTATCCGTTTCTTGTCCATTGATGTAAAAGGTATTTCCTTTTTTATCAAAGCTATTGCCCTCGTATACCTCAATAATTCGCTTGTAGAGGTAGTAGTTATTTACAGTTAGTGTTACCGTCATTCCTTTTTTAGGAATGTAGATTGGCCCGTAGTTATCGCGGGTCCATTTAAAGGGAATATTGTCGCTATTGGCTGGATTTGGGAATATTTCGCTATTCACCATCATGGGTGGATACTGTTGCAAGAGGATTTTTAGGTTGGCGGGGTAATTGGCAGGATAGCTGCTGTGATCAACCTCGCTGTTGATGGGAATCACCAAATCCACATTTGACTGTGCTTTAAAAGCCTCCAATTTCGAGTCTGAGATTGTAATCATGTATTCATGGAAGCCATTCGGACTTCTGGGCAGGTTCTGTCCGTTAAAATAAAGTACATCACCAGACTCAGGGGTGAAATTGATATCGAAGTCTTTTTTAAGAACTTCTGGGTTTAGCGGAAACTGCTTGGTCCGAACAAAGTATTGAAACTGTCGGTCCGCACGTGGGGGTAATTGAT
>CBFHRN010000053.1:0-12472 GCA_965658275.1 Croceimicrobium sp. | reverse complement strand
ATGGAACCATCCGAGGAAGGGGAAGAGGAAGCCATGCAAACAAACTATGAGGCTCCTCAACGAAAAGTATATAGTCTTTCCGACTATGAAGCGCTGGAGGCACAACTTAATGCAGAACCAGAGGCCAGCAAGGCCACGGCGGAACTAAACACAGAAGTCGAAATAGAGGCCGAAAAAGAAGATGACGCTTTGCGTTTTGAAGTAAAAACCAAAGTCGATAAGCCCGCTAGCAAAGAGAGTTCCAGGGTAGCAGACCCAATGAACTCTAGCATTGAAGAAAGTATGCGCCTGCGAGCGGAGGAACGCCGTGCGAAACTTAAAGCCTTTAACTATCGCTTTAAAAACAATCCGCATAGCCTAGATGAAACTGATAAAGAACCTGCTTACAAACGTCATGGTATCGATATCGAGCAAGGATCTATCTCTAGGAAGGAGACTCAGAGCAGAATGACCTTAAATAATTCGGAGGGAGGAAACGATCTCAAATCAAACAACAGTTTCCTTCACGATAATGTAGATTAGAACCCGAAAGGCGGCTTAGGCCGCCTTTTTTTTGCCTCAATTCTAGCTACCTTTGTCCTCCTAAAAAATCAAACATGAGCTTATCTAAAAATATTGTAGAAGAAATCAAAAACGCCATGCGTGCTAAAGACAAAGTACGTCTTGAAGCTCTACGCGGCATCAAATCTGCTATTATGTTGGCTCAAACAGAAAAAGGAGCAAGTGCAGAATTAGGAGATGATGAAGAGTTGAAAATATTAACTCGGCTGCAAAAGCAACGCAAGGACTCCATAAGCATTTATGAAGAACAAGGCCGACAGGATTTAGCTGATGAAGAAAAAGCTCAACTGGAAGTCATCGAGGGATTTCTACCTAAAGCACTAAGTCCAGAAGAACTAAACGACTACTTGCAAAACCTAATTACGGAGCTTGGTGCCCAAGGCCCCCAAGATATGGGTAAAGTAATGGGGCGTGCCAGTAAAGAACTTACCGGAAAGGCTGATGGAAAAACAATTTCTGCCAAGGTAAGAGCGCTGCTAAACTCTTAAATTAAAGAGCCCATGTGGCTCTTTTTTTAGACCAATCGGTGCCGTAAAGCCAATTGCACAGCTTCAACTTTATTATGCACCTGAAGCTTTTGGTAAATGTTTTCTATGTGCTTTCTCACAGTAGAAGGACTAATAAAGAGGTTTTCGGCAATTTCTTGGTAGTTTCTACCCGCTGCCAGCTGTTCCAAAATTTGAGTCTCCCGGTTAGTAAGTCCGTAATCGATAGGTGATTCCGTTTTTTGGGAACCATATCGAATCAAGCCCAGGGCTTTTGCGGCAATCGCAGCTGACATTAGCGCCCCTCCCTCCAAGACCTCAGCTATGCTTGCATGAATCTTTCCAGGTTTCTCATCTTTAAGTAGATAACCATTCGCCCCAGCCATGATGGCCTTTAAAATATAGTCTTCTTCATCGAAAACTGTACTCATAATTACCTTGAGCTGTGGATATAATTGCTTAACCTTTTCCGTTGCACTTATACCGTCTAATTCAGGCATATTAATATCCATAAGAATCACATCCACATTGTGATCTTCTTCTAATCGATCTAGCAAATGGGCTCCGCTTGGCACGTGCCATAAAGCATACAGCCCGACCAAAAGGTCAGGCTGATGATTAAAAATGTATTGATTAGTCGTTTCATTCTCAGAATTAAGAGAATGAAATTTATTAATTTTTAATATTCTGCTTCTTCCAAGTAATCGGCGATGATGCCACTTTGGGTTTCAAAAAACTCGGAGCGACTTATGGTTTGCCATTCCTTCATATCCGCTAGAATAGCTTGTGCTTCCTCCAAATCATCTGAGTCTTGATACTTAAACTGGAAGGTTTCTGCCATCGGGCGTAGGTCCTCGTCAATAGCTCCATCGATCTCCTCCAAATAAGAAAGTAATTGGTCTTCAAGACCATCATCATACTCAAAGGGTTCAATCTCCGACAATTCAGATTGCGCTTTCCGAATGGCTTTCCGTAAATTGGTAATAATAATCGCTAAAGTATCGCCCTTATCCGCACTGATAGCATTAAATAATGCTGTTAGTTCACCATCTACTCGGAAATAAATTGAAGTAAGCTCTCGGGTGTAAACGGTTACCTCATCTAATAAAACTTGTTTATTTCGTAAAATCGTGTCCCTTCGTAAGTCGACGTTATAGGTCTTACCGAAATAATCTTCCGCACTTTCAATTTTATAGCCGGCATCCAGCATTTTTATTTCTGCTTTGTTTGCCGCCTCAAAATACTTTTGAAGATCATCATAGGAATTATAGCGGTTCGCCGTTAGTTCTTCAGCCGCTCCAAAATCCTTTTCGAAGGCCTCTAAATACATATCTAGAGCCTGCATATATTCACGGTGTAATACGTCGTCACCATTAAATCCACCCACGCGAGCTAAGGATCGCTTCGATTCCTTCATTTGCTCGACCACCATCTCGCGGTACTTGTTTACCCGACGTGCGTCGTCTCCTTTTACCACGGCCTCTAAGTATCTCATATTCTTGATGCCGATTTTCCGTGTTTGCGCCTGAAATTCACGGTAATAGGAGCGAGCATCCTTATAACGGCGTTGGGCTTCTGCCGCTGGAACCAGCAGGAAAAGGGCAAGTAAAAGGCCAAGAATTCTTTTCATAATCTACAAAGTCTTGCAACAAAGATAAACTTGCTTAGCGAGTCGCAAAGCAGGAGCAAAAAAAATCCCGACCTCCACGCTTGCGCAGAGGTCGGGAGAATATATAGAATGTATGTGATTTACATCATTCCTGGCATTCCACCACCCATCGCTGCAGCTGCAGCTGCGGCATCATTTTCACCTGGGATTTCTGTAATGGTTGCCTCAGTAATCAACAACATACCAGCAACAGAAGCGGCATTTTCTAATGCAACGCGGGTTACCTTAGTTGGGTCGATGATACCTTGCTCGTACATATTACCAAACTCCTCTGTTTTGGCATTGTAACCGAAGTCATCACTTCCCTCTTTTACTTTGTTAATGATTACAGATGCTTCTTGCCCTGCATTAAAGGCGATTTGACGTAATGGCTCCTCGATAGCTCTATGAATGATACGAATACCTGTAGTCTCATCCTCATTATCACCAGTAAGGTCTTCCAAAGCTTTAGAGGTGCGCACTAAAGCTACGCCTCCACCAGGAACGATACCTTCTTCGATAGCAGCGCGAGTGGCAGCTAAGGCATCATCTACGCGGTCTTTCTTCTCTTTCATTTCTACTTCAGAAGCTGCACCTACGTATAATACAGCTACACCACCAGCTAATTTCGCTAAACGCTCTTGGAGCTTTTCTTTATCGTAATCAGAAGTAGTGCTTTCGATTTGAGCTTTAATTTGATTAACTCGACCTTCGATCGCAGATCCTTCACCTGCTCCATTTACGATGGTCGTATTATCCTTATCGATACTTACTTTCTCGGCAGTTCCAAGCATGTCCATGGTGGCATTTTCCAACTTAAAGCCACGCTCTTCAGAAATAACAGTACCACCTGTTAGGATTGCAATATCCTCTAACATAGCTTTACGGCGATCCCCGAAACCTGGAGCCTTAACCGCAGCGATTTTTAAGCTCCCACGAATCTTGTTTACCACGAGTGTTGCTAAAGCTTCGCTCTCCACGTCTTCTGCAATAATTAATAAAGGACGACCACTCTGAGCAGCTGGCTCAAGAACAGGTAGCAATTCCTTCATATTGCTGATCTTCTTATCATAAATTAAGATAAGAGGGCTTTCGAGATCGGCTATCATTTTCTCACTATCGGTCACGAAGTAAGGTGATAGGTAACCACGGTCGAATTGCATACCTTCAACTACATCTACGTAAGTCTCGGTACCTTTTGCCTCTTCTACGGTAATTACCCCTTCCTTTTTTACTTTACTCATGGCCTCAGCGATGAGCTTACCAATAGTAGAGTCGTTATTGGCAGAGATGGAAGCCACTTGCTCAATCTTGTCGATGCTATCCCCTACTTCTTGACTTTGGTCACGAAGGTTTTCGATGATCGCCCTAACGGCTTTATCCATTCCTCGCTTTAAATCCATTGGCGCAGCTCCTGCAGCAACATTTTTTAATCCTTGGTTAAAGATAGCTTGGGCAAGAACGGTAGCGGTAGTAGTTCCGTCTCCGGCAACATCAGCCGTTTTACTTGCAACCTCTTTTACCATTTGAGCTCCAATGTTCTCAACTCTATCTTCCAATTCAATTTCCTTGGCTACAGTAACCCCGTCTTTAGTTACATGAGGTGCACCAAAAGATTTTTCGATAATAACGTTTCTTCCTTTAGGCCCTAAGGTTACTTTCACGGCGTTGGCCAATGCATCTACACCACGTTTTAAACCGTCACGTGCTTCTAAATTGAATTTAATTTCTTTTGCCATTTCTCTTAAGATTTTAGCTGTAATTAGATTAACCTACAATTGCATAAATGTCTGACTCACGCATGATCATGTAGTCTTTACCATCATGCTTGATTTCAGTACCTCCGTATTTACCATAAAGTACGACGTCGCCAACTTTTACGGTCATTGGCTCATCCGCCTTTCCTTTACCAACGGCAACCACAACTCCTTGTTGAGGCTTTTCTTGGGCAGTATCAGGAATAATAATTCCAGATGCGGTAGTCGTTTCAGCAGCGCTAGGCTCCACCAAAACTCGGTCTGCTAAGGGTTTTAAATTGATATCAGCCATTGTTGACTATGCTTTTAAGTTAGTATTAGTTGCTTGTTAATTTGCCTTACAATAGTCAGAAAATATGCCAATGACTAACTTGACCCTTTATTCTGTTATTCTGTCAGAAATGCTGACAGGTAGCTGACAACAAGGGAATCAAAAATGCCATTCCGCCGAAAGAAAGCGGCGACCGTTTCAACCTTTGACTTATTTTGAGGTTAGTATTTAAAAGATTATAAAATGACACACCTTCAACCCGGCGATCAGGCGCCAGACATTAATAGTGTAGACCAAAATGGAAATGCTTTAAAGTTGAGCGACTTTAAAGGCAAAAAAGTGATTCTGTATTTCTATCCAAAAGATGACACCCCAGGCTGCACGGCAGAAGCTTGTAATTTCCGAGATAATTACGGCTTACTTCAAGAGAAAGGCTTTGCCATAATTGGAGTGAGTGCGGACAATGAAGCGAAGCATCAAAAATTCGCGACGAAATACGACTTGCCCTTCCCTCTAATTCCTGACACTGAAAAAGAAGTTATTCAGGCCTATGGGGTATGGGGCTTAAAGAAATTTATGGGTCGCGAGTACGACGGTATTCATCGCGAAACTTTCGTGATTGACGAAAATGGAAAAATCGAAAAAGTATACCATAAAGTAAAGACGAAGGAAGCCACCGAACAAATTTTAGCCGACTTCAGCTAGATAGCTTTAAAAACATAAAAGCCCCTGCAACATGAGTTACAGGGGCTTTTATTATAAAGAATAAGTCTAGTAAATAGGGATCTCTCCTCGATAGCTAAAGTTAAAATCTTTGCCATCCTCTAGTTTACCTGATCCCGCTATGGTATAAACGGTATTATTGCGTAAAACCTCAAAACTCACGCTTTGCATGGAAGTATCTTGGCCCGAATTGCCATTAGTGATGGTATATACATCCCCTATACTTACCGTGAAAAGATTGCCTGTTGATGTAGTGTCCAAATTATAAGTACCCGCAGAAAGGTAGGTACTATCACTACTGTAAGCTTCAAAATACAGGATCATTCCAGAACCAGAGATTGAATCTGGATCACCTCCGGAATAAATCACAGTAATACCATCGGTAACCAAGTATAAATCCAAGTTCACGTTACCATTCGACAGTTGTCCGTAATTAAACATAAAGGCTTCTCCAATTTCTTGTCGGGCTCCGTCAATTATAAGCGCTTGAGGAAAAGGCGTATTGTCATCGTCTTTGTCTGAATCCTCTGTACATGAACTCAACAGAAATAGAACAAGAAGGGGTAGAAGGAAATATTTGGTTTTCATCATAAGGATGTGAATGAGTTAGTTTAACAAGGTACGTTCAAAACGCGAAGCTTAGCTACAGGAAGGCAAAAAACTTTATTCATCTTCTTCAACGCTTGCTGGCATATCGCTTGGCTGAACGGTTCCTGAAGGCAATTGGAAGTCTTGAGTTGCGGGTGCATTAGGAGTAGCAATATCTGCACTTTCAATCGCAGAAGTTGGAACTTCGCCGGAACCAGAGTTCGGGCTAATCACAATATTAGCTGCCATTACCAATACCACCAAAACAATAGCTAATGCCCATGTTCCGCGGTCTAAAAAGTCGGTTGTTTTCTTAACACCACCAAATAATTGGGTGCCGCCTCCACCAAAAGAGGAGCTCAAACCTCCACCCTTCGGATTTTGAACTAAAACAATCAAGATTAGTAGTATACAGGTGATGATAATTAATGTTGTAAGTAAAAGGGCCATAATCTTATCTATTAGTTGCTCTTAGCCAGTTTTTTAATCTCCAAAATTTGGCTGGCAAAGAAAGTACTTTTTTCGGGATATTTCAACTTAAGAATTTCATAAGCCTGAATTGCCTTTTTATAGTGCTTCTGACGAATGTAAACCTTAGCCAAAGTTTCGGTAACCATACCCATTCCCTCGCTTTCTTCGCGCGCCGGGCTAGGATTATTTACGGTAGGAGCTGGCATCTCCCCGGCTCTACCTTTCTTTTTTAACGCTGGTAATTTATCTACAAAGGAATCGAGTAAATCGACCTTCGCTTTGATCTCCTCTCTGGGTCCACTTTCCTCTTCTACCGGAACTGATCCTTCACGGATTTTTCGCAACCATTCGCTAAATGACAATTCCTCTTCATCTTGCTGAGAGTCCGATGGTATTTCTGGCTCAAATGAAGTCTCATTTTCAAACTGCTCTTCAGAATGATCTTCGAGCGCACTTTGCCGCTCTTGATCTGATTCCAATTTTTGATTTAACTCTTGCCCTGAACCAATTTCCGTTTTTAATTCAGCCGCAAGCCTTTGAATCCGCTCAATTTGATCGTCAAGTTCATCGCTTTGCTCCGCTACCGCCTCAAGCTCCTCCTCGGTTTCTGCAAGTTCTTCTGGTCCTGCTTCTATCCTTTGAGTTTCTTTGGCATCCTCTAGCAGGGCGTCAATCTCAAATTTCATGGGTCCTGATTCCGAAGTCTCTTGCTCAGATTCAAACTCCACATCAAAAACATGCTCTTCGTCTACAGGAAGTTCAGACATTAAAGACTCAAGTCGCTTATGCTCTTCCATTAAGACCTGCAATTCGTCCTCACTTAAAGCATTGCTATTCTTTAAGGCTTCTAATCGATCTCGAATAATTCGAATCCGCGCACTTAAAGCAATATCACCTTTATCTTCCTTGTCCACTACTGGCTTAGGGTTCGCTGGTTCAAGCTCTTCTTCCTCCTCCTCTTCCAGCGCCGCTTCGGCAGATACATCCTCTTCTATTTCTTCATGAAGAATTTCTGATTCGGTTTGGGGTTCTTTTTCGGAGGCTAAAACTTCCTCCATTAAGGTTGATTCCTCTTGGTCAACCGGAGCGGGAGACGCAATCTCCTCCTCAACTTCTGAATGCTCAATTTCCGGCTCGGCACCTCTGTCTTCAATAAGCTCAGGCGACCTTTCCTCGGGCAGCAGGTCTTCTTGCTGCTCTTCCTGCTCCTCTTGTTGTTTTCTATCTTCTTGCAGAGATTCTTCTGTTTGTGCCTGAGGGCCCTGAGGATCACTTTGTGGGGCCTCCTCTGGTTCTTCTATATTCTTACCAAATTGCGCCTCATGTCGCCTTTGAACCAAGGATGCTATATCTATAGGTTCATCGCTCACAGATTCTCCTGCAAGGTTCTCATCCGCCGCAGATTGGCCTTCCGAACTTTCTTCCGACTTTGAGAACAGCTTCTCGCCTAATCCCTTGCGTTCCTGCTCAAATTGCTCTCGGATAGCCTTATTTCGTGCCAAAATAGCCTTTACCCGGTCCTGAGGACTTAAATCCGATAAACCTTCCGGAACCGAGTCTAAGGCATCCTGGTTCTCACTTTCGATTGGCTCGGGTTCTTCAGGTTTGTCAATTTGTGGACTGGTTGTTTCTTCAACGACCGTATCTTCCTTAACCTGCAGTTCAACTGGAGGTTCCTTGTACTCCGAGGTGCCTTCCTCTTCCGATTCCTGCAGCGCAGCATCAAGCTCTTTCCGCTCTACTTTAATGGTCTTGGCTTCATCTTCCGCAAGCAAAGCTTTTTCCTCCGAATCATTATCCAAAACCGCGGAACTGTCTTCCGACTCATCAGCCACAACCGAAAGCTTGGTAGGCTGAGAAACCAACTTTGATTTACTCTCAAAAAGCTCAAATAATACCGAGCGGTCATTCGAGAGAGCCGCAGCACGGCCTAATTGCTGATTAAAAAGATGCGCTGATGAATAGCGTAATCTCAATCCATAGAGCAATTGTATAACCTGTGAATAAGGGTATTGCGACGCCAACTCCCGAAGGTCATCAACCTCTAGATCCTGCACGGTGTACGGCTCCGCTAATAACTTTATGAATTCCTCGGTTCTCAATTACCAGTTTCCTATCGACTGATTTAATATGTTCTCAGCAAGCTCTTGCGTTACTTGGTCATGGAGCTCTGCTTCGATTGCGTTAATATCCTGATTTGCATCGAAATCAACAAATCGAGAGAAACTTCTTTCAAAACCTTTATCGGGCTCCAGTTCATTGATGTAAATCACATTCACTTCAACCGTTAAACGGTTCTGGGCCACCGCCCCTAAATTTGAAGCTTGGGCATTGATGGGATCTATGGAATAACGACGAATTTCACCGCTAAACTGCAAATCACCACCTCTACTAACTAGCTCTAATGGAGTCTGCTGAACAAAGATGTCGCGTAACTTTTCACTAAAAATCTGACTCAGCTCCGGTTTTACAAGCTCTGCATTGTTTGGGAAGTTCTGGATACTAATCGTTTTTGCATCACCCACGTCACCCCCTGTGAAGGAGTAGCCTCCAGAACAAGCATTTAATAAAAGAATCAACGAAAGGTAGAGAAGCGCTCTCATAGGTTGTATTGTTTAATCTTGCGGTATAAGGTCCGCTCCGAAATGCCCAATTCTTTGGCTGCATCCTTTCGCTTGTTGTTATTGCGATCCAAGGCACTTTTAATCATCTCCAACTCCTTCTCTTGTAAGGTTAAAGGCTCATCTTCTACAATATCATGACCCGCATCATAAATACTTTCAGGGATTTCGGCTTCATCATCTGTGTAAACCGGTAAATAAGAAGCTGGTAATTCCTTTTCTGTATTCAACTTCTCGATGCTCGCTTCTTCTTCGTAAATGCGACGGATTAAAGATCGGTTATCGTCCTTCCACTCGTCACTAATCTCCTGATTTTGCATCAGTTCACCCGTTAACTTCTTAAGGTCCGCAATATCCTTGCGCATATCAAACAAAATCTTGTACAAGATCTCCCTTTCATTGCTAAAGTCGCTTTCACTAATGGGCTTATCTTCCTTATACAAAGCGGGTAAGCCTCCTCTACCTGAATCTGGTAAATATTGCATTAAGGTTGTTGCTCCAATGGCTTTTTCATGCTCAATCACCGAAATTTGCTCGGCCAAATTGCGCAATTGACGGATATTTCCTGGCCAGTGGTAATTACGTAAAACATTTACGGCTTCCTCATCCAAACGAACCGGAGGGATATGGTATTTATCGGCAAAATCCGCCGCAAACTTTCTGAATATTAAATGGATATCGTCCTTGCGTTCGCGAAGGGCAGGCAAATGAATTTCTACCGTATTTAATCGATAGTATAAATCTTCACGGAAACGACCCTTATGAATGGCCGTCATCATATCCACATTAGTCGCGGCCACGATGCGAACATCTGTCTTTTGAATCTGTGAAGAACCTACTTTAATAAATTCCCCCGTTTCCAGTACCCGTAATAGTCGAACCTGAGTAGAAAGCGGCAGCTCCCCAACCTCATCCAGAAAAATGGTACCACCATTAGCCTCTTCAAAATACCCTTTACGAGTACCTGTGGCTCCAGTAAAAGCACCCTTCTCATGCCCAAACAATTCGCTATCAATGGTGCCTTCGGGTATCGCTCCGCAGTTAACCGCTATGTATTTATTGTGTTTTCGGTGACTTTGGGAATGGATAATACGCGGAATAGACTCTTTACCAACTCCACTTTCACCCGAAACAAGCACTGAAATATCCGTACTAGAAACCTGAAGCGCCTTATTCAAAGCACGCTCCAGACCGGGACTATTCCCAATAATGCCAAAACGTTGTTTTACTTCTTGAATTGAGCTCACTTCACTTTGTATTTAACTTCGATTGCTTTTTCCTGATGAATTTTTACCGCATTACTCTTATTGATAACCCAAGGTTTAAAGGCTTTAAGCGCCACCTCTCTAGCCTGAGGATAGGCCTGAGGAAGCTTAACTCCACGCCGTCTACCACTGGCAAAACCCTCATAAATCAACTTACCTGCAGCATCATAAAGCTTTAGCTCAAATCCGCTGCTTAAGTTTTGAATGCAGGTTCCACGGCTGGTATCGGCAATACAGTAAAAAAGTTCGCCTTTAGTTCGAATCTCGTCCTTCTCAATCCAAATAGTAAGGTTATCATCCTGCCAACGTCCATTAACGTATTCTTGCGCTTTGAGGCTCCCTACACTAAGGATCAGAATTATGAGGTAATGTTTCAATTTCATCTTTAATCATTCACCAGCTCACCTAATAAAGTAGCTGCTGTGCATTCGTTAATTCTTACCTTAACGAAATCGCCAGGTTTTTCATTTCCCACTTTAGGGAAAACAACCATCGTATTTTGAGTATTTCTTCCTTTCCAGTCTTTATCACTGCGTTTAGAGTCACCTTCAATTAGAATTTCCTCTACTTTACCAACATGCTCTTGGTTGCGCTGCAAACTATGTTCTTGCTGCAATTGAATGATTTCATTTAAGCGACGCTTCTTAGTCTCCATATCCACATCGTCTTCCATTTTTCGGGCAGCAAATGTATTAGGGCGCTCGCTGTAGTAGAACATATAACCAAAATCATAACGCACATACTCCATTAAGGAAAGGGTATCCTTATGATCTTCTTCCGTTTCAGTTGGGAAGCCCGCAATCATATCATGGGAAATCCCGCAATCAGGAATAATCTTGCGAATACGATCGATTAAATCAAAGTACTCTTCTCGATTATGACCGCGGTTCATTTCTTTAAGGATTCGGCTGCTTCCCGATTGCACCGGTAAATGGATGTATTTACAGATATTTTCGTGTTTGGCGATTGCATACAATACATCATCGGTCATGTCTTGAGGATTGGATGTACTGAACCGAATACGCATTCCTGGAACAGCCTCGGCAACCAAGCCCAAGAGGTCTGCAAAATTAACTGACGAGGCCTTGGCTGCATCAGAAGCTTTATCAAAATCCTTTTTAAGACCACCGCCATACCATAAATAGGAGTCTACGTTCTGCCCCAAAAGGGTAATTTCCTTAAAACCTCTGGATTCTAATTCACGGGCTTCAGCTAAAATTGTCTCTGGATTCCGACTTCGCTCACGACCTCTCGTAAAAGGCACAACACAGAAGGTGCACATATTATCGCATCCTCGCGTAATGGAAATGAAGGCAGAAACGCCATTAGTATCTATTCGCACGGGGTTAACATCCGCATAGGTCTCTTCCTTGGACAGGATAACATTCACTGCCTTTCGTCCGCCATCCACTTTTTCGATAAGATTTGGAAGATCTCGATAAGCATCAGGACCAACCACCAAATCTACCAGCTTTTCTTCATCTAAAAATTTATCCTTCAAGCGTTCGGCCATGCAGCCAAGCACCCCGATTTTCATTTCCGGGCGACTCTCCTTAAGCTTATTAAAACTACTCAGGCGCTTACGAACGGTTTGCTCCGCTTTATCTCGGATAGAACAAGTATTTAGGAGTATCAAATCCGCTTCTTCTACATTTCGAGTGGTTCCAAAGCCTTCCTTTGCCAGGATGGAAGCAACGATCTCGCTATCCGAAAAATTCATCTGACAACCATAACTTTCGATGTACAGTTTGCGGTCACCACGCTCCCCTTCATGGATCAAGGCTGAACCTTGTGCGCTTTCATCCATTATCTTATCCTGCAGGCCTGCTTCTTTCATTAAGTATTTTTTGGAAAGGCAAAGGTACAAATCTGGGTCCATTGCCAATTTGGCAGACCAAATAAAAGCTTATTAAGTGCAGAAAAAGCCAAATGAAAAAAACATTGATTTATTTTGCCAAACGGTCGCAAGCATAAAACTAGCTAAAAGAGATGTCAAAAAACCTCGTAATTGTAGAGTCGCCAGCCAAAGCGAAAACCATAGAAAAGATCCTTGGAAAGGACTTTCAAGTCGAAAGTTCTTTT
>CBFHRN010000052.1:0-12944 GCA_965658275.1 Croceimicrobium sp. | reverse complement strand
CCGAAATTGACGCATAAAACTCATCCCTAAGAGCCGTGAATTTTTAGAGTAATCGTATTCGACCGGGTAACTGAATGTCGTATCTGGAAATTGAAATTCGACCATATACTCGTCTGATGTATCAGCAACGGACCCATACAAACCGCCGCTTAAAAAGCCTTGACGACTAAACACTGGGCTCAGGCTATCAATCAATACTTGACTCGATTTTTTAGGCAAAGAAAGTAAGCCGGAAGAACCAGTGTCAAAAGTAATGGACCGTACCTGGTAACCTGATATTGGCAATTTAATAACTGGCGTTCGCGTAGTTTTAAGAGTAAAGGGTATCGTGAGGGTGCTCCTCCCGCCAAAGTCCCAATTCGTTTTATCAGCTGACATAATCAAGAGACTATCACGGATATTCATCTCCCAATATTTGAATTGCATAAGGTTTGCCCCAACTATTCCATCAAATTGGAGGCAGTTGAGTAATGGGCTATGCTTTAAATCCGCTTCTACAGCAACAAAATCTCTAAACTCCTCACCTCCGAGTTTAAAGGAAGGCATTCGAACATAGTTTTGATAGGCCGCCCTCCCTTGAGAATCACGCACCTGACTATGTTTTACGATCTTCATCTCTAGCGCTTCTCGAAGCTCCTTGGAGACCACCATGGGCGCTCCACTATCAAACAAAAAGCGATAAGTTTCGCCATTTATCTCTACAGGGAGAAAAATTAAATTTCGATCAATTTCGATTGGAAGCCGTATTGATGATTGGCTAGATGATTTGATTTTGCCTTGCCCAAAAAGAACTTCACTATTTTTACATGAAGCCAGTAAAAGGACACATATAATTAGGGCTAATCTTCGCATTGCCTGCAAACCTTTTCGTTAATGCCGTTCAAGATAGGAATTCTTATGCCCTTTAAAAATGCCGCTCCCTGGATTGGTGAGGCCATTGAATCTATCCTTCAACAAGATTTCCAAGACTGGCAGCTGATTGCAGTGAATGATCATTCCAGTGACAAAGGACCTAGCATTGTTCAAAACTATCAAAAAAGGGACCCGCGAATCATATATTTAAACAATCAGGAAGAAGGTATCCTGCCAGCTCTAAGGCTCGCCCTAGAGAACTGCCACTCCCCTTACGTAAGTCGCTTTGACGCAGATGATATTATGCCAGAAGCAAGACTATCCAAAATGTCTGCTCTATTGGACAAATCACCTCCCAAAACCATTGTAACTGGAATGGTTCAATACTTTTCAGATCGCCCAATTTCAAAGGGATATCAGAAATACCAACATTGGATAAATGAAGTAGGACTAAACCGCGACCACTGGCGCGAAATTTACCGTGAGTGTGTTATTGCTTCCCCTAATTGGCTCATGCGAAGAGAGGAACTTCTAACCATTGGAGGATTTGATGGACTCCGTTATCCAGAGGATTACGATTGGTGTTTTCGATGCTACGAGGCAAAATTTGAAGTGAACTGCCTCCATAGTACTACGCTTCTTTGGCGTGAACACCCGCAACGTACTTCACGCAATTCAGAGGACTATGGCCAAGAGCGTTTTTTTCATCTTAAACTTCAGCGATTCCTTGAACTAGAGAACTATGAAAGCTTGGTTCTTTGGGGCGGTGGCCGAAAGGCTCGCCTTAGCGCCACCTTTTTTGATCGTCATCAAATTAATTTTCGATGGATGGACCTAGATCCTAAACGCTATCCTGAAGGAATAAATGGACACCCAATTGAAGATTTCCGAAGTCTAACTCCAAGGCAAGGACAAAAACTATTAGTGGGCGTTTATCCGAACCCTTCACAGAGAAGGGCTATCGAGGACTTTTTATTTTCGAGACATTTACAGCTTGGGGAAGACTATTGGTATCTCTAATGCAAAGGCCCGCTATTTAGAAAGCGGAATATTAAAGCTAAAGGTACTGCCCGCTCCTTGTTCACTTTCGATTTGAAGGTTTCCGCCATTCTTTCGAATAAAGTCTCTACAAAGCACCAATCCTAAACCCGAACCTTCTTCAGAAGCCGTACCCGGAGAGCTGTACATCTCTTCAGCCCTTAAGCGACTCAAAACATCTGGACTCATACCTACTCCTTGGTCCTTCACGTGCACCCAGCAATTCGAATCGTCGCCGTCGCAGGCAATTTCAATTGCGCCGGATTCGTTTGTGAATTTAGCAGCATTTGAAACTAAATTTCGAATTACAATTTGAATCATCTCGCGATCCGCGAAAACTTGGGTCCCCTCATTAACATTGAGAATTAGCTGTATAATTTTCTTATCTAAAATAGGCTTGAGATTAGCTTGCACCTCCAAGACCAAGTCTTTCAAGTTAAAGGAACTGAGGCTTAACTTTTCACCCTTCTGCTGACTCTGTGCCCAAATCAACAAGTTCTGCATAAGTGCTACGCTTTGATCCACATTATCGCTAAGGACCTTAAACATGTCTTCCCGCTCCGTCTCACTCAATATGCCCTGATTCACCAAAGTCATAACTTCTTGTAAATTCAACAATGGGCCCCGCAAGTCGTGCGCAATAATTGAAAAAAGGCGATCTTTTAAACCATTAAGCTTTTGCAATTCCATGGTCTTATTAAGTAGCTCTACTTGTGCCTCAATCCTTCCTGAAACATCTTTAAACAAGAGGGCCGCACCATTAACAACACCCCCCTTCTCATAAAGGCCAGTTATTGATAATTCAAAATGACGGCCTCCAGCTGCTTGAATCATTAAAGCTCCATTCTCTAAAACCTGGTCATCTAGAAAGTCGGCCGGTAATTTTTCATTAGGAAATAATTCGTGTAATTTCAATCCAATAAGGTCTTCATCATCACTTCTCAGCACCTTTTGAAAAGAAAGATTGTAGTCAATAATCCTTTGAAAGGCATCGATTACAACCACACCATCCCCAAGCTCCGAAATTACTCTACTCCGAGCTGTCTGACTGATATCAAAAAGGCCAAAGCGGAGTAGTCCAATAGCGATAATGAAAGAAGTAAACAAGAAGGCAAAGGGGGTTAAATCTACATGTCCATAAGGACGGACGTCAAAAAATATATAGCCGAAATTAACCAGTAAAGGAACTAGGGTGCCAATAACTAAAAGTCGATTCTGGCGCACAAACACCTTCCGAGTATGACGCATATTATCGATAAGCGCCCAATAACCCACGCCTACCAAAACATAAAAAATGACAGTATGAATATGATACCACGGACCGGGTTGAATAGCCAATAAGGGAAATGGCCCCGAAGTATCGACACTCGTACTGGCGTAAAATAATTGGTGGTAATCATTCGTAAACACCACCAAGTAGGTGATTAATGAATAGCCAAAAACGGCCATGTAGGTAAAACTAACTAGGCGACTGGTGCGACCAATAAAACTGTAGCAAAATATCAAGAACAAGGAAGGCAGGGTACTAATGCCTAGATATTCCATCTTGATCCAAAACAACATCTGGACTAAGTTAGAGCTTGCCAACTCGAAACCATAAGCCATCGCCCACCAGGCGGAAGCCCCTAACATCAAACTAAACCATCGAAAAATAGGGCCCTTTTTCCTACTTATCCAAAGTGAAAGTAGACAGGCGAAGCTTGCTGAAAAAATTAGGGCAAGCGAATAGATATTAAAGCTTAGGTCGGTAAACATTAGGCTTGCAAGCTCTAAAGTAAGCTTTTAGGCTTTATGGCCTGAAAAGACTTTAAATAAAAGGGTTCAAAATAGGCAATATCCTCCTGCTCACCCGCATTAATCTTAGAGGTCATGAGCTTTCCGAAGAACCTAGCCGACGGATAAGTCAGATCTAGATAATGATGATGGGGGGCTTTTAAAGTAGACTTGCATTTTTCGGCGCCATCCCCAAAAAAGTAAATTGGTCTTCCCTTTTCTGCGAAAGATTCCTCCTCAATAATTTTGGCCTCCACTTGCGTCCAAGTTTGGCTCTCCATATGAAAAGAAGCGGTATAAACCTCCATCCTACGAGCATCAATCATTGGCTGTAAAATGGCCTCTGAGGGAAAATTAAAAAGCTCCAAGGCCCCCGCAACTAATAATTCGGTACCCTTTGAAGAATACAGAGGGATGTTTAGAGCGTAAGCGAGAGCTTTGGCAGAAGCCACCCCAATGCGGAGTCCCGTGTAAGAACCTGGTCCAGCACCTACCGCAACTGCATTTAACTCAGATACATCGATTTGAGCTTTTAATAGTGCCTCCTTAATAAAGAGGTGTAATTTCTCAGAATGAATGTATTGATCTGAATCCGCCTCTACCAATGAAATCAGTTCCTCCCCTTTGAAAACTGCAACCGAGCAGTTCCGCGTAGAGGTTTCAAGTGCTAAAAAGGTCATCAGTCTTCTTCTTTTCCAGACTCCTTTTCCTCAATAAAAACCTTAGAGCCTGGTTTCAAGATTTTTGAAACGGCAGAATAAGGCCCCGTAATTACTTCCTCCCCGACTTCAACGCCTTCCAGAATCTCAATATATTCATCATCTTGAATTCCGGTTTTTACGACTCTAAGTTCTGCTTTACCCTCAGTCTTCACAAATACGACCTCAAAAATTTCATCTTCATCAGAGGATTTTTTCCGCTCGTATACAGGCGCATTGCTAGTATCTGCACGTGTTGTAACGGCCTGTATAGGTATCGCTATAACATCTGCCTTACTGTTCGTGAGAATTTCCAATGAGGCCGTCATACCAGGTCGGAATGGGTTCTTTTGGCCTTGTTGAATTAACTTCTCGTAGGATTCTTTAAGAATTCGAATCTTCACCTCAAAATTGGTAACCTGATCAATAGTCGTTCCTTGTAGTTTCGCCGAATTCGCTATTTCCGTCACTACGCCTTTAAATTCTTGATCCAGATAGGCATCAACTTCCACTAAGGCCGTATCACCCTTATGGACTCTAATGATATCATTTTCATTGACCTCAACAAGTACCTCCATTAAATCAAGGTTCGCCACTCGAAGAATTTCAGTTCCTGTCATTTGAATGGTACCAACAACTCTCTCACCTACTTCGGAGTTCAGCATACTAATGGTTCCATCCATAGGTGCGTAAATGGTGGTCCGCGCTAAATTATCTTTCGCCTCTTGCAAAGTAGCTTCCGCGCTTTGCAACTGATATTGAGCCGACTCAACGCCCAATTCTGCAACTTGGTAAGCACGATTGGCAGCATCAAAATCTGCATCGCTAATTACATTCTGCTCATGAAGTTTCTTATTTCGATTGTAATTGCGTTCCGCTTCAATAAACTGAGCTTTAGCGGAAGCCAATGAAGCCTTTGCCGTATTCATTGCCGCCTTGCTTCGATTAACCGCGGCTAGAAATAAGTCGGGGTTAATCTTTACCAATAAGTCTCCTTTTTTTACGCTAGCCCCTTCTTGAAAAGGCAATTGGATGATCTCCCCTGATACTTCTGCACTAATCTTAACTTCTACTTCAGGCTGTATTTTACCACTTGCGATAACCGTCTCCGTAATGGCCATGCGCTCTACCGCGGATACTTCAACGGCCATTCCTTCTTCTTGACCAATCCAACCTAACTTTTTAGCTGTAATCAGTCCAATAATTAGAACGACAGCTACGATGATCGCTATTTTTAAAGTCTTGTTCATGGCTTAAAGCTTTACGGCGTTGGTGAGGTAGAATTCCAATATTTTTATACGGAAGATGTAGTCGTATTTGGCTTGTACAAATTGGCTTTGCGCAGAAGCCATATTATTTTTAGCAGCTTCGAAGTCAACTTGATTTATCGCTCCCACTTCAAATCGCTTTTGAGCATAATCAAAAGCTTCTTTGTTTGCTTGTACTGCTTTTTCGGCGGCTTGATACTGCAACAAGGCCGCTTTTGCATCGGCATGCGCCTGATAAATAGTTTGACGTAATCTATTTTTCTCGGATTCGAGGTTGAGCTTAGCAATATCCGCATTAATCTTAGCATTCTGCACCGAGTTCTTAACCGCCATGCGATTAAAAATTGGCACTTGCAAATTAAGACCTACCACCTCATTAAGGTTATCGGTAAATTGGGTATTGAAGGGCTTTACACCGTCAATCTCCGGAATAACTTGGGGCTGCAAAGTTGTTACAAGATCGCCCGTATTAATAACTTGACCAATGGGCAAAAACTGTTGACTCGAACCGGTAACATTAGGGATTTGATCGGAGTAATTTGAACCTATTTGAGCGACCATGCTCAAGGTGGGTAAATAGCCTCCTTGTGCTATATCAATCGCCTCATCACTAGCTAAGGTGCGAAACTCTGCTGCCCTTATAATAGGTTGAGTTTCTAAAGCGGCATTGTACACACTTTGAGGACTGCGGCTTAAAATGGTCGGATCGGGCAATGCTAAAGTGGGGCTGCCCACCTCAAAATCATTAGGGTTTTCTAATTGAAGCAAATTGGCCAATTGCAATTTACTTATTGCCACAGCATTGGCCGTCGCAATACTATTTTGACGATCTCGCGCAAGCTGAGCCTCTAATTGCAACAGTTCGCCCTTCGGTAAACTTCCCGCATCTACCAACTTGGCGGTACGAGAAACTTGTAATTGGGAGATTCGCTGTTGTTCGTTCGCAACCGCGGCAATCTCTTGGTTTAACAAGATTTGCAAATAAGCTGAAGCAACATTTAAGCTTAAGTCATTCCTCGCTTGCTGAAAGTCGAGCTGAGCTGCCTTGCGACTTAGGTTATTCTGTGAAATGGTGTTGTACTTGCGGCCACCATTATATATTAACCAATTGGAGCTTAGATTAAAATTCGCCGTTTGCCGATTTTGTTGGGAAATCTGGTTGGTAACCGGGTCAATATTCAAACCAAAGTTCCAGAAGTAATTGGAACTAAAATTCAAGTTGGGAAGGTAATCATACTGAGCCGTTTGCAAGTTATTTCCAGCAATATTGAGTTGCATCTCCGCTTGCCTAACGCTGATATTTTTCTCTAAAGCATAAGCAACACAGTCCTCCAAAGACCAAACAGAAGGAAGCTCGTTTTGAGCGAATGCAGGAAACGATAATATGGCTAAGGCCAGCAGGCTTGTTCTGATTTTAAACATCTTAAAATAATTTGCCTGTTCAAGTAGCCTTACAAAGATAAGAGATAAGCCTATTCTTCAGACTCTACCCCAGCTCTTTGTGCTTTTCTGTGTTTATAAAAAGCAAATGACACTGCTGCTAAAATCAGGTATGGGAAAACCATTAGGTACAAAATTCCCCCGTTTAAGCCCGTTGCCACGGTACTTCCGGACTCAGTGCTCGATTCAGCCACAGCCTTACACATTGCACATTGTGCGGAACTAAGCACCGGCATTACCACTATAAAGAATAAACTGAATGTTATTTTAAGAATTGTGCTTCTCATCAATAATAGGGTTGCATAAATAAATATACCAAGACACCAGTGACTGCCACATAAAGCCAAACTGGAAAGGTATAACGCACCAGTTTGCGATGCAGTTCGTACTCCTGAGTCCATCCTCGATAAATAGAGAGCATAGCTAATGGCAAAACGGGTACACTTAAAAGAATATGACTAATTAGAATAAAGAAGTACACATAACGCACCGCTCCTTCGCCCCCATAAGGAATAGGCTCAGCATTAAGTTTGGAAATAACGTAGGATACTAAGAATACCGCAGACAAGCCAAAAGCAGACATCATTACGATTCGATGCGCCGCAATATTCTTTTTCATAATAAAGAAGAGCCCTGCGATTAAGAGAAGTGCCGTTAAGCCATTAAGCAGGGCGTGAAAAGCTGGTAGGGTAGCTCGATCTATTCCCATCTCTAATCTGAAGAAGTCAGGGAAAAGAATGAGTAATGCCACCGCCACCGGCACTAAAACCGATAATACGATGATAATTGGAATTGCAATCTTATCCTTACTTCTGTCTTGAGTTGGTAAATCTCTTAATGCTCCCATTTCATTTTTCTTTAGAGGCACGGTACTCAGAAACTGATTTGTACTTCTCGTATTCTGCTATTAAAACCTTTATATCGTCTTTTAGTTTACCAATTTCATCGGCAGAGAGTCCGTCATAAACTGCTAGTAGGTTTCCTTGATCATCTCTTCGACTTCGTATTCTACCTTCCCAATCTACCAAAACCAGCTGCTCCGAATGCAAAAAGCCGCCTTCTGCTAAGTCATCTTCCATTGCATTAAGAAAGAAGTCCTTGGCTGTTTTATAAATTTTGGACTTATCACCGGTTAGAAAATACCAACGACCATTTACGGCCCCTATTTCACTCTCATAAGCTTTTAACACCTCAACGCTATCATGTTCGGGATCTACCGTGAAGGATAGGTAATTAATATCCTCATAACCCAAAAAACGGTCTTGAACCTGCTTTAAATTAAAGTTCATCGCAGGGCAAATAGTGGGACAAGTGCTAAAGAAAAAGTTGGCCACATATATTTTACCCCGCATCTCATCACTACTCAGTAATGAATCATCTTGAGTTGTGAACTCAAAGTCAGGTATTTGATATGGTAGGGTATCGAGTACTACTTTTCCACTATCGACACGTTCCACTACCTGCTCGGGGCCGACATAATCTAGCTTTTGGAAGAAATTATCTTCAGCACCATAAACGAAAATGAAATAAAGCACAGAAGGCAGTACTAAAACTGCGATTAGCACTGCCTTCTTATTGAATATGTTTGTGTTCATTACTGATTCATCAATACATTCATGTATCCGCCTTCAGTAAGCAAAATAAAAGTCAAATAAGGAATCAAAATCACGATTGGCAAGGTGATTGTCCAGATAAAGTTCTTACGCTCATGCCCTAAGTGCATGAACTCTGAAACGATATAATAAGCCTTCGCGATGGTTAGCACAATGAAAATGATATTCAATAGGCTAGTTCCCAGAACTTTTCCCATTAAAAGTTCTGGCTTTATGATACCTAAAGCAACTTCTACTGCAGTTACAATTAGGAGGATCCAAAATACTTTCCAAATCCACTTAGTTCCTTCTGGTCCTTCGTGGTGCTCGCTTGGATATGCGTTATTTTCTGCCATGATTAATTCGCTAAAAAGATTATACTAGATAGAAGAAGGTAAATACGAATACCCAAACAAGGTCTACAAAGTGCCAGTACAAACCTACCTTCTCAACCATTTCATAATGTCCGCGGCGCTCATAAGTGCCCATTAGTACATTAATGAAAACAATAATATTAAGCACTACACCTGAGAACACGTGAGTTCCGTGGAATCCTGTAACAAAGAAGAAGAAGTCTGCAAATAGTACATTTCCGTATTCATTCACATTCATCGCCGCCCCTTGAATTAAGCTAGCATTCGTCATTGCCGCTTTAGCTTCTTCACGAGTGTAGGTAATTTTCTCTTTTCCTGGCATCCGTAAGGTAACATCTTCGTTTAATCCAAAAGCCGCAATGACGTCAGCCGTATTAAACTCGGTATGGTCGCCATGAGGCTTCTCTTCACCAGTTACTAATTCGTATACGCTTAGGATCTCACCTTCGCTTCCTACTTTGGTAAAGTACATTACCGTTTGATCTTCCAAAACCACACCGCCTTTATCGCCATTGATAAAGTGGTACCATTCCCAAGCCTGAGAGCCTAAGAAAGTAAAACCACCTACGATGGTAAGACCTAACCACAATACTACGCCCTTGGTATTCATTTTGTGACCGGCATTTACAGCAAGTACCATAGTAACCGAGCTCACAATAAGGATGAAGGTCATTAAGGCCACGAAGAGCAGTGGATGCTCCCCATGAAGAAATGGAAAGTGGGTAAATACGTTTTCCGCTACTGGCCAAGTTTCTTCGTACTTAAAGCGGTACAAGCCCATTGCAGTAAGGAATCCCGAGAAGGTAAGCGCATCTGACAATAGGAAGAACCACATCATCATCTTACCATAACTCACGCCGAAAGGTTGGCGACCACCACCCCAAAGGGATGAGGTATTTTGTTCTAAAGCAGCTCCGTTAGCCATGCATTAAAATTTTTGCAAGTTTAGCGAATAATTAATAAAAAGAGGTACAAATACAGCCAGAGACCGTCCAAGAAATGCCAGTAAATTCCACTTACTACTAATCCTTGATGCTCTTCTTTGGTATAAGCCCCTTTTCTGGCCTTAAGCCAGGTGTAAAATAATACAATAATTCCACTCACCACGTGAACCCAATGCAAGGATGCAATTACATACACCCATGAACTTGCAGTGTTACCACCCGTGAAGAAAAATCCTCTATCCATTAAATCTACAGCTCCAAACCACTGTAAGCCTAAAAATACTATTCCTAAAAATAAACTTCCCAATACATAATTGGAAGCAGATCTCTGCTTGGATTCTTTAATCGCACGATTAGCTACAATCATCAAAAGGCTGCTTAGAAGGATAGCCGCTGTAGCGTAAGCGAACTGTGGAGGTAGTTCAAACTGTAACCATCGATTGTCTTCGATCAGTGCCGAGCGACTAACCACATAACCGCTGGTTAAGCCTGCGAAGGTCATTACAATACTCGCCATCCCTATCCAGAGGAGCGGTTTTTGAACTTTCTTTTTTTCTGCTGCCGTTAACTTTCCCACACTATATGAATTTATCAATAACCAACATCAACTGTAACAGAGGCAGGTAAATTATACTAAAGAACATCAATTTTCGAGCATCCTTGATCTCCCTAGAGACGAAAAGGCGCCATGCAAAGTATAAGAACACCAATCCTAAAATAAAGGCAATAACGCCAGCGATAGGTGAAAGCACCAAACTACCGGTTAAACCAAAGGCGGGGAGCATGCTCACTGGAATTATAAAGAAGGTATAAAGCAGAATTTGGATAGCACTTTTGGTATCTCTCTCGCCGGAAGGTAAAAGAATATAATTCGCCTTTTTGTAATCATCATCCACAATCCAAGCAATAGCCCAAAAATGAGAAAACTGCCATAAAAATTGAATCGCAAATAAAGTTCCCGGCTCAATATCAAAATCATTGGTTGCGGCGACCCATCCTAATAGAGCTGGTATCGCTCCTGGTAAAGCACCCACAAAAACTGCAATAGGTCCTTTGGCCTTTAAAGGAGTGTATACCAAAACATACATGAACAAGGCAAAGGCTCCAAAACCAAGGGTTAGTGGATTAATTAGATAAAGTAACAACAGGCCAACCCCACCCATTATCGTGGATGCAATTAAGGCTTCTAGTACCGAAAGACGACCACTCGGAATCGGACGATTCTTAGTTCGGTCCATTAGGGCATCTCGGTCTCGTTCAATGACTTGATTGAAACCATTCGCCGATCCCACCACTAAAAAACCACCTATAGAAAGAAAGACTAAGGCTTGCCAATTAATAGAGGGAGCGCCCAATAGATATCCCGCAAGAGCAGAGTAAACCACACTTAGGTTTAGTCGCGCCTTGGTTAAGTCCAAAACTGCCTTGGACTTCAAGGAGAAAGAATTGGTAGGAATATCAATATCGGTACTAGTATTCAAGCCTTATACTTAAGGCCGCAAAAATACATTACTAGCCCCGTCCCAACAAATTAGAGTGATTCTAACTTAGCGACTTATTTCACAATAAACCAAGGGTTCAAAAGATCCTCTTTGTTGTACTCTAATGGAACTCCTTCCTTCTTCGCCTGGAAAACTTCGAAGCCAGCCGCTCTAGCAATAGCATGACCAGCAGCAGTATCCCATTCCATGGTAGGCGCAAAACGCGGATAAACATCGGCAGATCCTTCTGCCACCATGCAGATTTTTAAGCTAGAGCCTTTGGAAATAATCTCTGCCTCGGTGTACTCTCTGCGCACATCATCGAAATAGGCAGCCGTTTCATCACTCATGTGAGAACGACTTCCAACCATTGTGTAGGGACGATCCTGTTTTTCAGGCAACTTAGTCCCTTTAGCCGCCCAATCTTCGATGTTGTCGGTATCTTTCAGATGGGCCGCCGCATCCACACGATAAGCGCCAATTCCATCACAGCCAAAATACAAGGTCTCATCAACAGGCACATAGATTACCCCAAGCACAGGCACGCCTTTTTCCACCAATGCAATATTCACAGTAAACTCACCATTTTGCTTAATGAACTCTTTGGTGCCATCCAGGGGATCAACAATCCAAAGTGTGCCCCATTTAGAGCGCTCTTCATGGGAAAGCTTTTTCCCCTCTTCACTTAGAACTGGGATTCCAGTTTCCTCCAACATGTGCATAATCTTTCGGTGCGCACGTTTATCGGCGATGGTTAAGGGTGAATTATCATCTTTATATTCTACCTCGAAGGTATTCTCATAAACATCTAAAATTTCCTTACCCGCTTCAATTGATGCTAATACGGCATCAAATAGCAATACTTTGGTTTCGATATGGTCCATGATTAAGATTTTGGAAATAAAAAAAGCCGCTACGAGCAATTCGCAGCGGCTATAAAGTTACGATAAATGTCTTATTGTAGCTTCGCGTTTATCGGTAAAGTAAAGCTCATTCGCACCGGTTTTCCGCGTTGCTTCGCCGGAGTGAATTTAGGCAGCTTCTTAACCACACGTACAGCTTCATCATCTAAAAGCGCATCGATTCCACGCACCACTTCAACATTGGATACGCTACCATCTCGCTCGATAACGAAGTTAACGTAAACACGTCCTTGAATACCCATTTGGCGCGCCATCTCTGGGAATTCGAAATTACGGCTTACGAACCTCAATATATTTTGCTGGAAGCACAACTTTCGCTCATTGTTGTCCTTGGCATCTTCACAGCCTGGGAAAACAGGCACAGATTCTACGACAGCAAAGCTTAAAACTTCGTCAGAAACCTCTTCTTCAATTTCAATCACTTCCACTTCTTCCATCATATCGGTTTCCGTGGTTTGCATTTCTAATTCCTCTTCCAGCTCCACATCGTCTTCCACTACCTAACAACCTTGCCAGATTTGCTTAGCATTGTTTAAGTTAGCAATCATAACTTTGATATTA
>CBFHRN010000051.1:0-13448 GCA_965658275.1 Croceimicrobium sp. | reverse complement strand
TCTGTTTCGATAAGAGGATTAGCACCTGCAAGAGCTCTAGTTTTATTTAAATCTACTATGTGGTATCGTATGTAATGATAAAAGCTGGATATCCGTTTATATCCTCTATTTGTTCAACGTTGATTTGAGCAAACGATAATTGCGGAAGTAAAATTGCTAATAAGATGATTAATTTTTTCATATCTCCTTGTTATTATCTCTCCAATATAGAGTTAATCCCCGGGGATAAAAAATGAAAACTCTATTCCTAAAAAAATCAGTAAGTATATCGTCTGAGGAATATAGGGTATCAAATTTGATGTTTTCCTAAAAATCTTTTTTAGGGAGAGTAAGTTTAATTAAAGAAAAAAAATTGTACCAAGTGGATTTTTTCATTCCCCTGGGATAATCACATCCATTCCTTTTTCGGCTGCTTCGTCTAGTAGATCTTGCTTTCCTTTTTTAACACTGTCAGCATATTCATGCATATCCTTTTCGAAAGAGTTTTTGTAAGGTGTATCCTTACTTTGCTCGAAGTGGTAGGATCTTCCTTCTATAGATTTCTTTTGCATGGTCATCTTCATGATGAAACCAAAGGATACGAGGATCAAAAAAATATAAAGCGGTTTAAAATTGTATTTTTTCATGTCTACTTTCTTTTTATCTCTTCAAATATCTTCATTTTTACCTTGAATCAAAATGGAAATATTGCGGTCAGTCCGCCGGTTGGTTTAGCTCTAAGCATAGCGAATGCGAACTCAAAAATGCAAAGACACAAAACGATATCAGCAACATCAGCTATCGTGCAATTGTAATCTCCCCTATAATCAGACTGGCTTTAAATATACTTTCTTTTGTTTAGATCCTTTTCGATTTTCATCAAAGCAAGCTTGCTTTGATGAAAATTTTGCTTCAGCTTGATATGGCGTGATACCGCCAAGCGCTTCATGAGGTCTGGCAATTTGTAGTCATTCATCCACTTTTCAGCGATTACTCTTACTTGATCTATGCCTGAAAACAAATGTGCATCGAGAACATCTTACCTAAAGGTTCTATTAAAACGTTCGATGTAGCCATTCTGCATGGGTTTACCAGGTTGAATATACTGTAGCTCCACCTGCTGTAACCGACACCACTCACTCAACTCTAGAGAGACGAACTCTGGCCCATTGTCCACTCGTATCTTTCTTGGCTTACCGTGCTGCTCAAAAGCCCTTCTAAGCGCTTGTATTACACCTATTGCAGGAAAAGTAAACTCCGCCTCTATCGCTACCGCTTTGCGATTGTAATCATCAATAATGTTCAGCACCCTAAATCGTCTACCATTGTCTAATGCATCACTCATGAAATCCATAGACCAAGTCTGGTTAGGTTCTTCCATCTGCATTAACGGCTGCTTTACACGAGCAGGAATACGTTTTTTGGTCTTTCTACGAAGGTTGAGCCCCAAATTAAATAGATGCGCCTGACACGCTTCTTATTCCATGAGCATCCTTCCAGTCGTAAACGTTGATATATTTTATCCTGTCCTTCTCATGTGCGGAGAGAGAGGTTCCCGAACCTAACACCCCTTTTATACTCATTACCAAATAATTACCGAAGTCAAAATGTCAAAGTCAAGCCGCTAAGCAAGCTGTTTTGATGCAGGAGGGTTTTACATCTAAACCCCTTGGTTTAGCTAGTCTAAAAATAATAATTTCAAGGTTCAGGAAGCCCATCTCCTTCCAATTATTCATCAGCGCTTCACAATCTTACGCACCAGCTCTCGACCATCCTTGAACCGAGCCTTTATGAAAAATAAGCCCGGCTCAATACTTGGAACCGAAATTTGAAAATTACTTTGCTGCACACTGGTCTTAAATACAGTCAATCCAGAAGTATTTGAAATTGAAATCTCCTCAATGACTTGATCTGAATTTATTTGTAGATAATCATCCATTACGTTTGGATAGACCTCCCACTTGGGTAATGGTAGGTGTTCAACAATATTTACCGCAGGGTTGCAAGCCGTAAAATAAACTGGAGTAGGCACGGTCTTAAGGGTATCATTCCCATGCAACAGCCATTCGTATCCATAACCCCAAGTATATAAAGTGCCACTGCTATCCAACGCATAGCATACCGCTCCATTAACCGCTACCGAATGTATGGCGTTTAGTCCCGTTATATAATCTGGGCTAAATCGATCTTGAATTGTCCCATTGGCCAATTGATAATTATCGTTCTTACCCCATGCTTTAACCCTACCATCCTTAAGCAAGGCTAAGGTGGTGCCAAAGCTAGAGGCTACTTGGACTACATTGGTGATTCCAGGAACCTTTTGAGGGCTAACAATGTAAGGACTGCCATTGCTGGCCACAGGCACGCCTAATTCTCCTTGCTGATTTTCACCCCATACCCAAACACTCCCCAAGGAATCGATGCCAAGGGTATAAAAGTGTGATAAATAGACTTGAGAAAATTTATAGCCCACTAATTTTTGCGGTCGAGTGCGATTGGTTCGATTCCCGAGACCTAACTGACCCCAAGAGCCTTGGCCCCATAGCCACAAATCTCCATTTTTATCAAGAGCAGCACTATGGTTATATCCTGCACGGACAGAAACAACCGCAGATAAGTTTTCTACTTGACCAAAATAATTACGGCCTACAGAATCTATAGATCGACCCAAGGCCCCATCACTTTGATCGCCAGCACTATAAACCAAACTATCTTCAATTAAAATCAGACTATGGCTTTCCCCAGCTGCTACTTGAACGCTATTACTTATATAAGGAATCAGCGCAGGAGTAAGGGTGTCCCAGCCGGGCCCAATTCCTAAATTTCCGAATGCATTATCTCCCCAAGAATACACCCTCCCATTAGTTTTGACACATAATACAAAACCACTCCCCGAACTAAAGGCCCGCACCGAGTCCATGCCAGGCACAGCAATCAAAGCGCTGGTCGGGTTAGTAGTTCCATCACCTGATTGACCGTAATCATTATCTCCTGCAAAGTAAAGTTGTTGATCTGCGCACTTTAATAAGACCACGCCATAATCCGTATCAATAACCTGTGCTACAACAAGCGGAGCGTAAAAAACAAATAACAAGCTAAGTACAAAACCTCTCATATTTACTGAATTTGAAGGTTTAATGGAATGTCCAATGAAAGTTTGATTGACAGATTGCGGCGAAGCATAGGTATTTAGATTTGTGAGTCAAGGTAGTAATTAGGGATTAGGAGCACAACTCATTTTCTTCTCTTCTTCTAAATCCCTAAGGAGTCAATTTATTCCAAAGTGCAGACCATACCTACGCTAAAGCTTCGGTAGGTAGTCGTGAGAACGCGCCTGCGGCGCTGAGGGATTTGAGGTGTGAGAGGGATGGTTCCAATGGGGCTAAATCCTGTCTCAAATCTAAAAGCGCAGCGGTCTCACATCTAATATCTCCCAAAGGGATTAGCTCCCTGCGGTCGCTGATCCCGGGCAGGGTAACGTTATCAAGAATCCCGAGGCCGTGTCTACAAGAATAAAAAAGTCCTCACCAAAAATGATGAGGACTTATTAATGTTAGCATTGCTTTCGCGCTTGCTGCGGATTGTAGCCGCCGAAGCTGCTTCAGCAAGCGAAGGCGGAGAGAGAGGGATTCGAACCCCCGGAGGTGTGACCCTCAATGGTTTTCAAGACCACCGCATTCGACCACTCTGCCATCTCTCCAAGAAAATAAAAGATCGAGGCTGCCTTTATTTTCGGGTTGCAAATGTAAAATATTTTATAATCACGCAAACAACCTTTCGCGGCTTTTTCTGTCTATATTCGTAGAGATTACTAATTCACGATTCATGAAGAAGTTCCTTTGGGCAGTTCTCCTTGTTCCAGCCTTAATTCAAGCGAAAAGAACCAATCTGTACATTTCTCTATCGGAGTTTATGACCGACCAAAGAGAAAACTATATCGAAATCTATTTTGGTATTCACAATAATAGCCTCGACTATCTAAAGAATGAGGCAGGCCAATTTCTAGGAGGTTTAGAAACAACCATTGCTATTTATAAAGACAGCAGTATTGTGGCTGCGGACCGCTTTCGAATTATGAGTCCGGCTTACGGTGACACCAGCGACTTGAATGAGCTATTATACCACCAACAGCGGTTTATGCTGGAAAAAGGGAAGTACCGTCTGAGTATTCAAATTGAGGATATTAACGATACTTCGGAAAGCTATACCATCGAAAGACCTTTGCAATTAACGGTTACCAATAACTTTGTTGATCATTCCCAGGTTATTTTCTTAGAAAACTTTAAGCCCGCAGACCCGCAAAGCAACAATAGCTATACACGCTCAGGATTTACCCTATACCCTATTATTTCTACAGGCACCCCACTTTTACCTGAAAGTTTAGACCACCTTTCTTTTTACAATGAGTTGTACAACCTCGACCTAAAGTTAGGTGAAGGAAGCGATTTCGTTCTGCGCTATTTCTTGGAAGATGATAATGCGGGAAAAGTACTTAACAAATACGGTGGCTTTAGTCGTAAAAAGGCAAATGCCGTTATCCCTGTTTTGGCCAAGCTAGACATTAAAGATTTACCAACCGGCAACTATCAATTGGTCATAGAAGCCTTAAATGCGAAGGGTGAATCCGTGCTTAAGCATAAAACCTTCTTTTACCGTCGTAATGCTAGCACAGAAGTCCTAGCCGGAAGCTTTGAACAGCGTCAAATCACCGGAACCTTTGTGGACCGCATTGGAAACTTAGATTCCATCTACCAATTTGTGGATTACCTCTACCCCATTTCGACCGAAAGGGAACGCATGATCCAAGAAAACATTATGGCGGAAGCCAATGAACTGCGGCTTAAACAATATTTCTACGCCTTTTGGATGGAGCGAAAACCTCTCGCGCCCGAAGAAACCTGGAACCAGTACCACAAACAAGTGCGCATTGCTAACAAGCTATTCACCTCAGGCCTGCGCAAAGGCTATAAGTCGGATCGAGGCCGTGTATGGTTAACCTATGGGGAACCCGACCAAGTAGACCGCCGTGATATGGAGCCCAATATGCCGCCTTACATCATATGGCAATATAACAATATTGCCACCCCTTATACCGTGCCGCAGAATAACAAAATCTTCATTTTCGGAGAGTTTGAACCTTCTACCCGCGAATTTCAATTGATTCACTCTACCGCCATCGGGGAATTGCAAAGCCGCGATTGGAGACGCGACCTGTATTACCGCGCCTATGGCGGCGCCGGAGCGATTGATCCTGATAGCGATTCGGGGGAACGGGAATTCGGAAACCGTACCAATCAGAATATCATTTTAGGAACCACTGGTGCAGACCGAGTAAACCGCTAAATTTGCGGTATGATCGGCTATTTTTTGGCAGTCTTTTTAGGGAGACTGGTTTCTTTGTTACCCTTTCCTTTGCTTTATGCGAAGAGTAATTTTATTGCCTGGCTGTTAGGCGAGGTCTTGCATTACCGCAATGAAGTGATCGAAACCAACCTTAGCCGGTCCTTCCCTGAGAAGAGCAAGGCAGAACTAAAGGCCATTCAAAAAAGCTTTTACCGCAATTTCAGCGATATCATCATGGAGTCCTTTAAAAGTCTCAGCATCTCCGAAAAGACGCTACGTAAGCGTTTTGTATTGCGGAATCCAGAGGTATTTCAACAGTTGAAGGATCAAAACAAAGGGGTGATCATGGTAATGGGGCATCATACCAATTTTGAGTGGACGGCCATGTCGATTCCCCTACTGGTACCGCAAAACTGTTATGCGGTCTACCACCCTTTAAAGAACAAGCGTTTTAATAAACTCATTGTAAAGATTAGAGAGCAATTCGGTCTAAAGCTGTTTAAGATGGAAGACACCTATCCTTTCATGCTGAATAATGAAGACCCCGCCCCGCTCTATGTTTTTATGGCTGACCAGAGTCCGCACCGCGGTAAGATTAAATACCGCACCCCATTTTTAAACCAAGATACGCCCGTGCACCTCGGGGTCGAAAATCTGAGTAAGAAATGTGATTTAGCGGTAGTGTTTATCGATATTTCTAGGGTGAAAAGAGGATTTTACGAGGTGGAAGCCCATCTATTGTTTGAAGATGTTCAGGCTACGGCCGATAAGGAAGTTACCGACACCCATGTTAAAGCCTTGGAAAAGTTAATTCAAAAAGACCCCGCCAATTGGCTGTGGTCGCATAAACGTTGGAAGTATGCCTAAAAAGATTGCAGTTGCTATCCTAAATTGGAACGGTAAGTCACTACTGGAACGCTTCCTAGGCAAGGTGGTCGAAGACTCGGGCGACTTAGCCCAGGTGTATTTGATTGACAATGCCAGTAGCGATGACAGTCTCGCTTATACCCAGGCCGAACATCCCAAAGTTAAAATCATCGCCCTCGACAACAATTACGGTTATGCTGGCGGCTACAATCGCGCTCTAGCACTACTGGAAGAAGAAATTGTGGTCTTATTAAATTCCGACATTGAAACGACGCCGCATTGGCTAGAACCCATTGAAAAGGCCTTTGATCAGCACCCTCGACTCGGTGCTTTGCAACCTAAAATCTTAGACTTAAAAGATCGATCAAAATTTGAATACGCCGGTGCCAGCGGGGGCTATATCGATAAACTGGGCTATCCTTTTTGCCGGGGTCGCGTCTTTGACACCTTGGAAACAGACGAAGGGCAGTACAACGATTTCAAACAATGCTTTTGGGCCACTGGGGCTTGCTTAGTAGTCCGAAAAGAAGCCTTTGAAGAGGTGAAAGGTATTTACGAAGTGCTCTTCGCGCATATGGAAGAGATTGACCTCTGTTGGAAAATGCAAATTAAAGCTTGGGAAGTAGCGGTAGAACCGGCTTCTACTGTTTATCATTTAGGGGGCGCTACCCTTGATGCCGCCTCCCCGCGTAAGACCTATTTAAACTTCCGCAACAACCTTATTATCCTCTTTTTAAACCTCCCACACTTTGAGGCCATGCGCCTTATTTTTAGCCGCCTCATTTTAGACGGCATAGCCGGTCTGCGCTTTTTGAGTCAGGGTAAGCTCTCTTTTGTAGGTGCCATCCTTAAAGCCCATTTTGCTTTTTACGGGCTCTTCCAAAAACTCTATGCCGAGCGCATGAAGCGAGAGCAAAAATCTTTTAAGGAAATGAGAGGCCTCTACAAACAGAGTATACTTTGGGCTTATTTTGCTCGAAAAATTAAATCATTCCAAGACCTAGGGATCTAAAAAAACCCCGATTGCTCGAGGTTTTAATACCTTACTTATTTAGTCCATGGCCGTAAATCCGCGCATAATGGTCTTGATGTAGAGATAGTACCACTCGACGCTTCAATTTCATGGTAGGAGTTAGCTCTCCACTATCTACCGTCCATTGATGGTCACTTAATTCAATTTTCTTGACCTGCTCCCATTTACCAAAATTGGCATTTAGAGCATTGATGTCTTGCATAATACGCTTTTGGATTCGCTCATTTTGAACAATCTCAGCCGGCGATCCAAAGTTTATCCCCTTGCGCTCGCAATAAGACTGCAAGAACTCAAAATCGGGCTGTACAATGGCGGCCGGGTGTTTCTCCCCTTCGCCGATTACCATAATTTGCTCAATGAAGTGCGACTCTTTAAAGCGCGTTTCCATTAATTGAGGGGCAATGTATTTACCTCCACTGGTTTTAAAAATCTCCTTCTTACGGTCGGTGATTTTCAAGAAGTCTCCTTCTACAAATTTACCAATATCACCGGTATGGAACCATCCGTCTTCACTTAGCACTTCCGCGGTTGCTTCGGGTTTGTTGTAATAGCCCATCATCACATTGGGGCCTTTACATAGGATTTCACCGTCTTCGGCAATCTTCACTTCTACATTTGGAATCAATTTACCTACGGTACCGATGCGCTTACCTTCAATTGTGGGGCCATTTACCGAAATTACCGGTGAAGTTTCGGTTAGTCCGTAACCTTCCTGGATGTTCACTCCCGCGGCCGAGAAGATGCGAATCAAACGCGGGTTTAAGGCCGCCGAACCTGAGGCAATTACCTTAACCTTTCCGCCTAAGGCTTCGAGCCATTTACTAAAGATAAGTTTGCGCGCAATTTTTAGTTGGAAGTGATACCAACCGCTTTTTCCGCTTAGCTCATACTCTTCTCCTAGTTCAAGGGCCCAAAAGAACAAGCGTTTTTTAATCCCGCTCAATTCCGATCCTTTGGCTACAATTTTGTCGTAGATTTTCTCCAACAAACGCGGTACAGCAGTGAATACCGTCGGGTTTAGTTCGCGGATATTATCCCCAATCTTTTCCATGCTCTCGGCATAATAGATGGGAATACCTTGATAGCAATACAAATAAACCAGCATGCGCTCGTACACGTGGCAAAGCGGTAAAAAGCTTAAGGCTCGTTCGTTAGGTCCGTGTACCGGAATACGCTCTACCGAGTCTAAACTATTACTCGCCACATTATTATGGGATAGCATAACCCCTTTCGGGCGACCAGTGGTTCCCGAAGTATAAATTAAGGTCGCTAAGTCACTGGGCTGCACGGCCTCCATTCGCTTTTCCAAAGCCTCTTGATGATCTTTGGCTTCGCCGGCTGCCATAAAATCGAGCCAATGCGGAGCCCCTTCCACTTTATCGAAAGTATAGATTTCCTTAAGGCCTTCTACTTTATCCTTAATATGAATAATCTTCTCATATAATTCTTGATCCGAAACAAAAACCAATTTCACCCCGGCATCATTAAAAATGTACTCGTAGTCGTCTTCACTAATCGTAGGATAAACGGGTACATCTACCGCTCCCGCTTGTAGTGTACCGATATCCACAATATTCCATTCGTAGCGATTGGTAGTGCTTGCTACAGCTACTTTGTCACCCGGTTCAATACCGTGCACGATTAAAGCGCGGCTAAATTGCTCGCTTAAGTTGATGTAATCTTGCGTTGAAATCAGTTTCCAATTACCATCTACCTTGCTCGACAAACTGTCTTTCAAAGGATTAGTAGCGAGCTGATATCGGGGAAAGTCAAATAAGCGTGTGGGGGTAGTTCCTGCTTGCATACGTGATCAATGTTTAGAGTCTAAATATAGGGCAAAATGCCCATTTATTGTAAAGCTGACAATTTATGAAGACCCTTACTTATAAGCCTTTTGCCATGCCAAAAGTTCCTGTAGCTTTAGATCCGGAAATTCGTCGAGCACCGCATTGCTTCTTTGGTAATGCCAATCCTCGAGTTCGGGACGCCGTTCTTGGCCTTCAAAAAAGATCCGCCGTGCCCTTTTTTGGCTTTTGAAATAATTTTCGGTTCGGTACCAATAATGTTTTATATGCGCCGGTTGATGCATCAGCCTTGGCTGGCTAGGACGAAAGCGCTGACCATCTTGCCAGTGCAGTGGTGCCAAGGGGCTGTAATTGGGGAAATGCGGATTATGGTGAAAGAAGCCCGCGCCTTTTCCAGTAGCCACAATCGTTTTCACTTGTTGATGTTCCTCATGACCATCAGGGAAACGACGATTTAGTTTTTCCATCAAAAGCTCTCCTTCGGCCAAACTTTCTAAATGCGCGGTACCGTAAATAAGCCAATTGAGCACCATCCCCGAAGAATTTTGGGGCAACTGCTGCAGAAGATCTTTAAGGGGTATTTCGCTGTATAGAAATTCGTCGACATCTAAAAAGGCAATCCATTGGAACTCTCCAGCCTTTCGCAGCAAGCGGTTCTTCGCATCCTGTTCGCGATGGTAAAAATCGGAATCATCGATACTGTCTTCCAAGCTCACTAAACCTTTTTTCAAATAAGGAGTCAATACCTTTTGGTAATGATCGCTGCTGCCGTCATTGGTTAAGAAAACGTGATCCACCCCTTGTGAAAAATGCCAATCCAGCCATTCTTCCAACCAGGGTGCTTCGTCTTTAAACATAGCATGCAGGGCAAGCTTACCATTGTTACCGGACTTAGAGACCAGGTAGCGTAAACTTGCCTTCAGCTTAAAGCCCATATTCCGTATTTGGTAGGTCCAATTCACGCTTAGTTTTGCAATAGTACTTCCCCATCAATAGCTAAAGCTGTGGGGGCCGTGTTTCGGAACTCACCCGCTTGAAGCTTAGATAAGTCTTTATCAAATACCACGAAATCGGCATAATGGCCAGGCACCAATTTGCCCTTCACCTTCTCTTCAAAGCTGGCATAAGCACCGGCGGCGGTCATTCCATGCATGGCTTCATCAAAACTTAAAGCCTCCATCGGGCGAAAACCTCCAGGAGGGAAACCATCTACATCCATGCGCAGCATCGCCGAGCGTAAAGTATTTAAAGGGTAAATTTCTTCAACGGGGAAATCAGTTCCTAAAGGCAGCGCCATTCCTAAATCTAAAAAGCGCTTCGCCACATAGGCATAATTGATTCGTTCGCCAATGCGATCTTTCGCCCAATACATGTCCGAGGTAGCATGAGTAGGTTGAATGGAGGGAATAATATGAGCCTCCGCCATTTTCTGCTGATCCTCAGGATGTACAATTTGAGCATGTTCAATCCGCCAACGATGGTCGCTCTTCCCTTGATTCGCCTCGGAAAAAACATCTACCGCCAATCGGTTCGCCGAATCACCAATGGCATGCACACACATTTGCCAACCGAGTTTCGCCAAAGAATCGGCCATCCTTCTAAAATAGACAGTGGGTTTTAATTGCAAACCATAATTTCCCGGATCATCGGAATAAGGATCCAGCATCAAAGCCCCTCTAGAACCAAGGGCGCCGTCTAAATAGAACTTCACCGATTTAATTCGGAAACGAGGACTTTCAACTGGTGGCTTGTTTAAATAATAAGCTAGTGAAGCAGAATCGTCCGAAACCATCATATTCATGCGCAGTTTGAGCTCTCCTGATTCGGATAAAGCCTGCAAAAACTCTAGATCTTTCCGTTTTAAACCTGCGTCGGTAATGGAACTGATGCCAGCAGCAAGACAGTTCGCTTGAGCCTTTAAAACCAATTCTTTTAATCGAGCCTCGTCCTCATCTGGGAATTCTACTAGATCCACCGCGTTGTCAATTAACACACCGGTGGCTTTATCATTGGGAGCATAAATCACGCCGCCCTCTATTTCGGTTTCCAAGTCTACTCCGGCATAATCCAAAGCCGCCTGATTGGCAATTGCCGCATGCCCATCTACCCGCATCAATAAAACGGGGGTATTTGGGAACATAGAATCTAGGGCAGCCTTAGTTGGAAACTTCTTTACTACCCAATCATTTTGATCCCAACCGCGACCCTGAATAAAATCGACATCCTGAGCATCTGCAAAAGCCTGCACTCTTTCGAGGCACTCTTGCCATGATTGGGTTCCGACTAAATTAACCTGTCCTAAGCCACGGGCATAACCCAAAAAGTGCGCATGCGCATCATTAAAACCTGGATAAATGAAACCTTGATACACCTGATACTCGGTACTTTCATAAGCCTGCTTAATATTTTCGGCCGAAGCCACGGCAACTACCTTTCCGTCTTTGATAGCCATGGCATTGCCTTGAAGGGAATCACCCGTATAAATGGAATCGGCCTCCACAATAAGGTCAACAGTTTCTTTAAGGGGCTGACAAGCGGTGAAGAGCAAAATAGGCAGTAAAAGGAAACGTTTCATTTCGGATGGATTTAGGGCTAAGATAAGACACAAAAAAACCCTGACGTTCGCAAGGCGAGGTCAGGGTTTAAATATTGGAGTTCCAAGTATCTCTACTTCTCTTCTTCTTTATGGCCAATCATCTTGTAAGCCAATTTCGGTGATAATTGCTCGATACCGATTAAGGTTAACCAGTAGCCTACGAATAGACCTAAGAACAATAACATACTGAAGCCCATCAAGAAGATGAATAAAAAGATGAAAAAGCCTAATACTTTGGTAAACATTGCCTTTAAATTTGTGGCTGCTAAAATACATGAAAATCTCTTTATGCCACAAGCACAAAATCAAATTCTGGAATGGATCTAAAAAAAGTTGTCCCATTTAGTGGAATCTTAGCTGGACTCGCCTTTTTGTACTTTGCTCTATGGGGCTTGCAAAGAGCCTTTTGGCAAAAGTTCTTTTTGGGTATTCAAATGAGCATGGGTATTGATTCAGAATTGGAAATAGCCTGGGAGCAAGGGCTTTTAAGCCTAGGTTTGGCCTTAGTCATCGGCAGCTTGGCTTTATATTTTTTAGGCAAAAATTGGGCTAAGGCCCGATACCTCGGTATTTTTGCCCTCTATTTGATTTTAGTCTTATTCATCACCTCATGGCTGATTAGCCAAACTATAAATTAAGCACTATGGATTATCGCATCGAAAAAGATACGATGGGCGAGGTAAAAGTACCCGCCGATAAATACTGGGGCGCACAAACCGAGCGCAGCCGTAACAATTTTAAAATTGGTGCACCCGCGAGCATGCCGATCGAAATCGTAAGAGGTTTTGCTTACCTTAAAAAGGCAGCGGCTCATGCGAACACCGAATTAGGCGCTATGGCCCCCGAAAAGCGTGACCTTATTTCGAAGGTATGCGACGAAATTTTAGAAGGTAAATTGGATGACCAGTTTCCTTTGGTGGTTTGGCAAACTGGCTCGGGTACCCAAAGCAATATGAATGTGAATGAAGTGGTGGCCAACCGCGCTCACGTTATTGCGGGAAACAAATTAGGCGAAGGCGAGCGTTTTATTCACCCGAACGACGACGTGAATAAGAGTCAGTCTTCCAACGATACCTTCCCAACAGGTATGCACATCGCGGCCTACAAAATGATTGTGGAAACCACCATCCCTGGGGTAAAACAATTGCGCGATACCTTGGCTTCCAAGTCGGAAGCTTTTAAAGATGTGGTGAAAATTGGTCGCACCCACTTAATGGATGCTACCCCCTTAACCCTGGGCCAAGAGTTCAGTGGCTATGTTTCCCAGCTCGACCATGGTTTAAAAGCTATAAACAACACCTTAGATCACTTATCGGAAATCGCTTTAGGCGGAACGGCCGTAGGTACCGGGATTAATACCCCTGAAGGTTATGCAGAGCTAGTAGCGCAAAAGATTGCCGAGTTTACCGGTCTTCCTTTCCGTTCGGCCGAAAACAAGTTTGAAGCCTTGGCTGCACATGATGCTTTAGTGGAAACCCATGGTGCTTTAAAGCAAATGGCGGTTTCCTTAATGAAGATTGCCAATGACATTCGTTTGTTAGCCTCTGGTCCACGTGCCGGAATCGGTGAGATTATCATCCCCGCCAATGAGCCAGGCTCTTCCATTATGCCCGGCAAGGTGAATCCTACCCAAGCCGAAGCCATGACTATGGTAGCTGCCCGTGTCATGGGGAATGACACCACCGTAAGCGTGGGCGGTTCGAACGGACATTATGAATTGAATGTATTTAAACCGGTAATGGCCCACGCCGTATTGGAGTCGGCCCGCTTAATTGGCGATGCCTGTGTAAGCTTCGACGAGCATTGTGCGGTGGGTATTGAGCCG
>CBFHRN010000050.1:0-13525 GCA_965658275.1 Croceimicrobium sp. | reverse complement strand
ATAATTCAACCGCTTCTTTCATTGAAGTACCGATAATTGGATCGCCACCAATACCGATAGCCGTACTCTGACCCATTTGGAGATCATACTGGTGGTGGTAATTATGTATTTGTCGAATCTTCATTTGCGGCTGGCGGCTCTACCGCTTGGATTGAAAGCCCTGTTGTCGACTTAAGCTCGCTAAATTTCCCTGAATTAAGATTTTGGTACCAAATGTGGGCTCAGAACGGCTCGCAAGGTGATTTGTTCTGGGAGATTGATTCGGGTAATGGAGTCTGGAATAGTTTAGGTTCCTTAAGTGGGAACCAAGGTTTTGCTTGGACAGAAGTGGTCGTAGACCTGAGGAATTATGCCAACAAAACGGTTAAGGTTCGCTTTAGAGCGATAAAATCAAGCGGAGCCACTGCCCAACAAGGTGATATTGCCATAGACGACTTCAGTATTATCGAAGGACCAAGCTGTCCAGATCCAGATTCTTTGAATTTGGTTTCTAGAAGCATGTCGAGTTTCAATATCGCCTGGCGTCCTGCTTCCGCAAGTGATTTTAATGTGTCCTATCAAGCGACCAGCGGTGGTCCATTAACAATTATCAATACAACTAACCCAAGTGCATTTATTAGCGGTTTAGCCGCCTCTACTAGTTATGTTGTTTGTGTTCGAGATAGTTGTGCCGCAGGGGATGTTTCAGGCTGGGTGTGCGACACCTTCCAAACTTTATGTGCGCCTTTAAACCTTCCCTTTTCTGAAAATTTTGACGGCGCCAATTGGACTGCGGGCTTTGGAGGGCAAAACGCAGGTAATACCATTGATAATTGCTGGGACCGTCCCTTAGGAGCACCTTTCTTTGGTACTGGTAATGGGGGAACCCCTTCCGGAGGAACTGGTCCTTCTGCAGATTTTAGTGGAGCAGGAAACTATATTTACTCAGAATACTCTGGCACCACAGAGCCTTATGGGGCCATTTATAGCCCATACTTCTATTTTGATCCAAACTTCCCAAATCCAGAATTGAGCTTTGCCTATCACATGTTTGGGGCCAATATAGATAGTATGGTAGCCTATATGGAGGTAAATGGAAACTTAAGTCGTATTTGGGGATTAAGCGGTGCCCAGCAGGCGGCCAATGCGGATCCATTCTTGGAAGCGAGGATCGACCTAAGATCCTTTAGCGGAGATACAGCTAGAATTCTTTGGCGAGCTTATGGTTCGGGTTTCCAGGCCGATATGGCTATTGATGAAGTAGCTATCGACTCAGTTTCCTGCCCTATTCCTTCGCAACTTAGTGTTTCTGGCATAACTACTTCAACGGCAAGTGTTTCTTGGACCAGCACTGGTTCTTCAGCTGAATTAAGTTTTGGACCCAGCGGTTTCGCGGTGGGTACGGCTAGTTCTCAAATTGCAAGTGGAAGTTCTGCTAGCCTAGCTGGATTGCAGCCTGGAAGTTTTTATGATGTCTATGTTCGTGCCATATGCGGACCGGGAGACACTTCAGCTTGGCAGGGACCGGTAAGCTTTTTTACTCTTTGCGGTACTTATGTAGCTCCTTATTATGAGAGTTTTGATCTAGGATTTGATGAAGGCCTAGGGGGCCTAAATACAGGAGCAACTGTTTCTCCTTGTTGGACTCGTAATCGGGATACCTTGTATTTCTGGGGTGGAGGAAGTGGCGCTACGCCAAGCATTGGAACTGGACCGGGCGGTGATCACACTTCTGGCTCCGGAAATTATGTGTATACCGAAGGCACCGGAGGTGCGGGCGGTGATACCGCTGTCTTGCAATCCGGTCTCATCGATATGTCGGCTCTGGTCAACCCCGAATTGCGTTTCTGGTTGCATATGTTTAGCAATGCCGGTACCGGTTTGGAATTCTATTGGGATATTGAAAGTAATGGAACTTGGACTAATCTGGGTTCGCTTAGCGGTGACCAAGGCAATACTTGGATTGAGCAGAGAAGTGATTTGTCCCTATATTTAAATCAAACGGTGAAGTTCCGTTTTAGAGCTATAAAAGCTGGAGGTGGTAGTGTCTTCCATTCAGACATTGCTATTGACGAGATGGTGGTAGATGAAAAAATTGCTTGCAATCCTTATACCATGCCATTCTATGAGGATTTTGATGGCAATGCATGGGCAGAAGGAACAGGAGGCACCAATAATGGTGATCAGATTGATCCTTGTTGGATTCGAGTTCCAAGTGCTCAAATGCAGTGGGGCACTGGAACGGGAACAACACCCTCGGCCAATACTGGTCCTGCTAGTGACTTAAGCGGTAGCGGTAATTACTTGTATACCGAAGCTTCGAGAGGTGCAGCGCAGGCTATCATTAGTACGCCACCAATTATAGTGGATACCTTAATTGCGGCTCCACATATTTTCTACAGTTATCACATGTTTGGCGCCACCATCACTAATTTGAGTATCGAAATCGAATACTCTGGAGGTCCTGTTTTATTGCGCACCCATTTAGGTCAGCAACAGATCAATAGCACCTCCGCTTGGATTTCGGATTCGATAGACATTACCGCATATCAAGGAGACACCATTACCATTAAGTTTATTGGCGATGCCACTTCTTTCACAGGAGATATCGCTATAGATGGGATAGAGGTGAGAGATGCAATTTTACCTTGTCCGGATCCAATTAATTTGAGCGTTTCCAATATCGGACAAAACGATTTTAGTCTTTCTTGGAATTCTTCTAATGGACCAAATAAGAGCATTCTCACCTATTATGATTTACCTAGTGGTCCCAGTGCCATGCAGGTGATTACTGGTTTAAGTAGTCCTTACAATTTAACAGGATTGTTGCCAAATACCGCCTATGTCGTCTACATATATGATTCCTGTTCGGTGGGGCAATTTAGTACCGGTGGAGTCTCTGATACTATTACGACACTGCCATGTGATACGGTTACCGCGAATATGATTGCTACCAATTCTTATTTGGGAGTAAGCTTCGATGGTAACACTTCAATAAATGCAGATAGTCTAGCTTGGGATTATGGGGATGGTAATACCGGCAGCGGTTTCCTTACCAATCACGTTTATGCCACCGCAGGTTTATATAGCATAACTTTATATGCATTTAATGATTGCGGCACGGGTGATACCTTACAATTGAATCTTCAGATCTGTGATACCCTAAGTGCGCAGATAGGAGCGACTATGAGTGGCTTCGACTTGAGTTTTAGTGCAAATGCCCAAAATGCCAGTTCTTATTTCTGGGATTTCGGAGATGGTACTACAGATACCATTGCCAATGGCACCCATACTTATGCACTTGGGTCTACTTATACTATAACGCTAACCGTATCGAATGAATGTGGCGATTCACTAACCTTAAGCCAGACGGTTCAAGTCTGTGCTCCTGCCAAAGCAGATTGGACTTATACAGTATTAAGTCCGGTTAATAGTGGTTTGAGGATTCAGTTCGATGGTTCCGCATCTAGTAATGCTACTTCCTATAGTTGGGACTTTGGTGATGGAAATACGGGAAGTGGGGTGAATCCAATTCATATTTATGCAACTCCTGGCTTATTCTATACCGTAACCCTAACTGTGACCAATGCTTGTGGAGATCAAGATTCTTGGGCTTGGGCGCTTAATTCAATTGGGTTATTGGAGCTTTTGAATAATGAGGAGATCAAAGTTTACCCCAATCCCTTCCGAGAAGTTTTATTGATTGAAAGAGGTGTAGATGCGAAAGAAGGGGGCCGATTGGAACTGTTTAATGGCGCGGGAAAACTAATTCGAAGTTTCGACTTAGATCGCGAAGGACTGATCAGAATTCAGACAAGTGACTTAGCTCCTGGACTTTATCAATTGCGGTATAGAGCATCGGATAAATCGCTTAGGTATTGGAGGCTAGTTAAAGAGAATTAAACTTGGGAACTTCCCAATGAGGCGCTTAATTTTTAAGCGCCTTTTTTTTTGAAAAACATGACAAAAATCTTTGTTCATGTTAAACCCTCACTTTAGTTTTGCGTCACTATTTAAATTTAATCTAAATAAAATGAAGGTATTCAAATCTCTGCAAACTAGTCTTTTAGGTGCCACCATTTTAATCTTATCAGCCTCTTGTTCTAAAGAAGAGATGCCGGGTTCATCTGATTCAGGCGTTGAGGCGCCAGCGACGTATGCCTTTGAAAGAAATGGCCAAAGTACAGTGTCTTATGAGGGGCAAACCATGCGTTTAGCTATGGGGAAGGAGCTCAATGCTGCTTTACTCGACTTTACCAAAACTAAAGCCGAATTACTAGCGATGTATGCCAATCAGGATTCCCTCGGAAATGATGTAGATCCTTTTTCAAATCCTGATTTAAATAATTCAGACAAGAGCTTGCGATCCAAGTCTGCCGCTTCCTATGATTATTTTTCAATGAATGTTACTGAAGGGGCTGCAATTCGTGCCCAAATTGATGCCTGGATTGAAGCCCAGGTAGATGAAATTTTTCCTTTTGTAAATCAAGCTGCCAGTCCAGGAGTACCAGGCCAGGTTGCTGATGGAGCCACGCCTCGCTATGTAAATGCCAAGGGTCTTGAGTTTGATCAGGCAGTCGGAAAGTCTTTAATCGGTGCGCTTACTCTAGACCAATTGCTTAATAATTACCTCAGTGCTGCGGTTCTTGACGCAGGATCTAATCGAGAGGATAATGAAGCCGGTATCTTGGCGGAAGGCCAAAACCATACAATCATGGAGCATAAGTGGGATGAAGCCTATGGTTATTTATTTGGCGGTGCAGCCAATGGCGCCGAGCCCTTAGCTAGTCTTGGAGGGGATGATGACTTTCTAAATAAGTATTTAGGTCGCCTGGAAGGAGATCCAGACTTTGCGGGTGTCGCCCAGCGCATTTTCGATGCCTTTAAATTAGGAAGAGCGGCTATAGTTGGGGGTGACTATGACTTACGGGATGCTCAAGCAGATATTATTCGCGAAGAGCTTTCTGAAATGATCGGTATTCGATGCGCTTTTTACCTTCAGGCGGCGAAAAAGGCTTTCGCGAATAAGGAGGATGGAGCGGCACTTCATGATCTATCGGAGGCCTATGGTTTCATCTACAGCCTACGTTTTACGCATAATGTAGCGGACGATTCGCCCTATTTTACGGGAGCCGAGGTAAGCGGGATACTCAACGATTTAATGGGAGATGGCAGCCATGGCTTGTGGGATGTTAGTGATCAAACACTTGATGATTTATCCAACCGTATTGCGGATCGATTTAAGTTTAACCTGAGCCAGGTGAGGAATTAACCGTTTATGGAGAGTGTAATGGGAGGTATGAGATGGATAAGTCTAGGGCTTTTGCTAAGCCTTAGCCTTGCTTGTGTTGAAGAACCCAAGCCTGATTCTTCGATTGAAGATAACTTCGATCGGAGTGCAATGTTGGAGTTTTGGGCGGATGAAATTATTATCCCCGCTTATGCTAATTATGTAGCAGAATTAGAGCAATTTGATAGTCTCAATCAGCGCTACCAACAAAGCTTATCAGCTATCGATTTGCAAGCGCTACAGGCACAATACGATCAAGCCTACCAAGCATGGCAATGGGTGAGTATTTACGAAATTGGTCCGGCTGAAACAGCTTCCCTACGTAATTATACTAATGTATACCCCTGCGATACGAGTGAGTTGATTTCTACAGTAGCATCGGGTAATTACAATTTAGGTCTCCCCTCGACTTTCGATATTCAAGGCTGGCCCGCCATTGATTATTTGTTGTTTGCCCCCATCGATTTAAGTGCGAAGGCAAATTTACGAGCTTATTTGCAAGACCTTAGTCAGCGCTTATTGACCCTCAGCAATGGGGTGTTGCAAGCTTGGCAAGGGAGCTATCGTCAGGACTTTATTAGCAATGCTGGCTCTTCGGCGGATGCCTCCGTGAATAAGCTCATTAATGACTTTGTCTATCATTACGAAAAGGAATTAAGAGCTGGGAAAATTGGAATTCCAGCAGGCGTTTTTTCAGGCATGCCTTTGGCGAATCGGGCAGAAGCCTTGTACCGCGAGGATTTTTCTCGGAGCTTATTTTTCGAATCTTTGGAAGCCCACCGTAGATTTTTTGGTGGGATATCATTTGATTCACTCAGCACGGGACCTAGTTTAAATGCTTATCTCGATTATTTGAAAATCGAGAACAATAATCAGCTGCTTAGCGATGCCATTGAAAATCAATTTTTGCTAGTTCAGCAGCAGGCAGGTGTATTGGATCAGGATTTGTCGAACGCTGCTGTAAATCAGACTGCAGATATGCTTCAAACATTTGATGTTTTGCAGCAAAATGTAATTTGGCTTAAAGTAGACATGATGCAGGCTTTAAACGTGAGGGTGGACTACGTCGATGCCGATGGGGATTAATAAACAAACCATAAGAAACTTTGGAAACCAGCAATTGCCGATCGCGCCTTTGCTGGTTTTTCGCTTTGTTTTCGGTATGGTTATAGCCTATGGAATGGCTCGTTTTTGGTATTTTGATTGGATCACTAAGCTCTACATCGAACCTCAATTTCACTTTTCCTATTTAGGTTTCGAATGGGTAAAGCCCCTAGGCGATTGGACCTATCTACTCTTTGTACTCTGTGCTCTAAGCGCATTAGGGGTGGCCTTCGGATTGTGGTATCGTCTCAGTGCTAGCCTGCTTTTTGTAAGCTTTACCTACATCGAGTTAATGGATAAAACCACCTATCTCAACCATTATTATTTTGTGTCCATGGTGGCTTTTATTCTAATCTTCCTACCGGCGGCTAAAGCATTGTCCTTTGATGCGGGCTGGTCCAAAGAAGGCATAGAGCGCAAGGTTTCACGGTCATACTACCTTGTTTTATGGGCATTGGTCAGTCTCGTATATTTTTACGCAGGCTTAGCCAAGCTTAATTCGGATTGGCTACTAGATGCTCAGCCGCTGAAGCTTTGGCTTCCTGGCTCCTATGATCTACCCCTAATTGGTCCTTGGTTGGAGAAGGAATGGCTGGCTTATTGCTTTAGTTGGGCAGGTGCCGCTTTTGACCTATCTGTCCCCTTTTTATTGTGGTTTCGAAAAAGTCGTCCTCTTGCCCTTTTATTCGTGGTCATTTTTCACATTCTCACCAGATTGCTCTTCCCAATAGGTTTATTCCCCTTTATTATGGTCTTAGGAGCCTTTACTTTTTTAGATCCAAAATTTCATCAAAACCTTCTTCAACGTTTCTTAAAAATAGCACCTAAATCCCTTTTTAAGGCAAAGCCGATAGGTCCGAAAATGACCTTTAGTTCTTCTTCTACTTTCAATGTTTTTTTTACTCTTTTTATTGCTTTTCAGCTGATATGGCCCTGGCGATATCTCCTCTATCCGGGGGAGTTATTTTGGCATGAACAAGGTTTTCGCTTCTCTTGGAGAGTAATGCTCATGGAAAAGGCAGGTTACACTTCTTTTAGAGTAAAAGATGCCCAAAGCGGGCGTTCTTTCAAAATCAATAATTCTGATTACCTCAGTGCTTTTCAGGAAAAGCAAATGAGTTTTCAGCCAGATTTTATGCTTGAGTTTGCGCATTTTCTCGCGGAGCAGTACCGTTTAGAATGGGGCCATAATCATGTAGAGGTTTATGTGGAGTCCTATGTCGCGCTTAATGGTCGGGCTAGCCAGCCTTTTACGGATTGCTCGGTTGATTTAGCCAAGGAGGAACGCGGCTACAGTATTAAAAAATGGATACTTCCCTTTAATGATACGATTTACGGTTTATAGTATTCTTTTCGCGCTGAGCTCCTTAAGCCTAAGCGGTCAATATAAATATCAGGTGGAAGTGTACTATCAAGATAGTACCGCCGCTGACGGAGTGGAATTTTTTGCGGTCGAATTGGATAAATTCTTCTACACTAATCGCAAAGGGCAAGTCCATTTTTCGTCGAAGCAAGATGCACTTTCGGTATCTGTTTTTAAGCCAGACTACCAGTCGCAGTCTCTTATTCTTAAGGCGGGTCAAAGCCGAAAGATATTCCTCGTTCCAATAGCAGCAGAACTAAAGGAGGTTGAGGTGCGGGGAGTGAAAGGGAATTCACAAAGACGCAATTTAAGAGCGGTGGAAGGTACTTCCATTTACGCTTCGAAAAAGTCGGAAGTATTAAAGTTGAAAAACCTAAACTTAGATTTAGGAGCCAATAACCCGCGCCAAATTTATGCTCAGGTTACAGGTTTAAATATTTATGAAGGTAGTGCAGGGGGGATGCAACTCAATGTCGGAGGACGGGGTCTGGACCCAAATCGAAGTAGTAATTTTAATGTTCGGCAAAATGGTTATGATATAAGCGCCGATGTGCTGGGCTACCCCGAAAGTTATTATACCCCGCCCGCGGAAGCCCTGTCGGAAGTGAAAGTGGTTAAAGGTGCAGCGTCCTTGCAGTATGGAACTCAGTTCGGCGGTCTTCTGGAGTTTAAATTAAAGGACCCCCTGAAGGACACGAGTTTGGGGATAGAATTAAGGCAGAGCTATGGAAGCTTTAATCGGCTTAATACTTTTTTAAGTTTTTCCGGTACCACAGGCAATTGGTCTTATTACAGCTATTTCAATTATAAAGAAGGAGCAGCGTGGCAAGAGAACTCGGCTTACACTAGCAGGAATGCCTTTCTGGATTTGCGCTATCAAATTGATTCGGAGCAACAACTTTCTTTGGAGCTATCGTATTTGAATTATTGGGCCAAACAAGCAGGAGGCTTAACCGATAGTCAGTTTGAAGAAAATCCTCAACAAAGTCTTCGAGACCGAAATTGGTTTCAGGTCGATTGGCAGCTCTACACCTTAAAGTATCAATGGCAGCCTAGTCCCAAAGACCTCATTGAATCTCAGGTTTTTGCCTTAAATGCGCAGCGAAATGCATTGGGATTTAGAGGCCTCCCACAAACCTATAATTTAAATCCAATTACCACCATTGATGAAAAAGATGCAGAAGGAAACTACCTGTACCCTCGAGATTTGATTAAAGGCCGATTTCAAAATTGGGGTACCGAAAGTCGCTGGCTTCGTCGTTATGGTTCTGCCCAAAACAGAAAGGTTTGGTTACTGGGTTTTAAGTACTATCAAGCTCAAAACACATCCCGGCAGGGAGCTGGATCTAAGGGCTTAGACCCCGACTTTAGGTTTTACGATCGACAATTTCAGGATTATCCTAGTCAGAGCAATTTCGACTTCCCTAATAAAAACGCCTCCCTATTTAGCGAGCATATTTGGAATATTGGCCCTAATTGGAGTATTACCCCAGGTCTGCGTGCCGAGTGGATTAAAACAGAAACGCGTGGAGCCTATCAAAACCTAGTATTTGATAATGCGGGAAATTTAATTTTTAGGGATACCCTTCGCGATGACCGCACCTTTGATAGGGCCTTTCTCTTAGCCGGACTAGGGGTCTCATACCGCTGGCAAGCGAAGGTGGAGTCCTATTTTAATTTTTCCCAAAATTACCGTTCGGTAACCTTTAGTGATATCCGAACCATTAGCCCCAGCTTTGTGATTGACCCAAATATTAGCGACGAAAAAGGCTTTACCGCAGATATTGGGACGCGCGGGGAATGGCAAAATGTTGATTTCGATGTAAATATATTTGGATTGCTTTACGGAAACCGAATCGGCATCATTTTAAACGATCGCGCTCAGCGCGTTCGAAAGAACATAGGAACCGCATTCATCTATGGCTTGGAAAGCTTTGTGCACCAAGATTGGACTTTGAGTAAAAACTGGCATGGGTCCTATTTCCTGAACTTGGCCTATACCCGATCTATTTACTTGCAAAGTGAAGAGAATAATGTACTTGGAAAGCGGGTTGAGTTTATTCCTGAAATCAATATGAAGCTGGGTGTTGATGTTAGCTACAGGCGATATGCCCTAAGTTTACAGGGTACTTATTTGTCGGAGCAATATACCGATGTAGAGAATTCAGCGCGTCCCCGAGCTGGCGATATACGAGAAGGTATTATCGGTCCAATTCCAGCCTACTCCATTTGGGATCTTAACTTATCCTACCGCGCTCCTCGTTTTGAATTGGGTGCTAGCCTTAATAATATATTCAACGCCATCTATTTTACAAGACGGGCGACGGGTTACCCTGGCCCCGGTATCATAAGCTCCGATCCGCGGAGTTTTAGCTTGTTTGCAGTATTTCGCTTGTAATCAAAAAAAAACCGCTGAAGCGGTCTTTTACTTTACAGGGAGGAGTCAATTATAAAAAACTCCAGAATACTTTCTCTACTTTCCATCCACCATTCTCACGAATAAGGGTGATGTTTTCTTTCCAACGGTGTCCGTTAGAACCTGTGATTAATTCGGCCGTAGCCACGTCATCGCTTATAGCAGTAATGGTTACTTCATTGTTTTGGGCATCTGGAGCAACTACTTCTTGACCTACCATCAGATTGCGGATATCATCCATTTTCTGAACGGCTGTCAAAGAACCATCACGATTTAAACCTTGATTGGTGAAGTTATTGCTTAATACCGTGCGCATTTCCGCGAAATCACCTTCATGGAAGTTTTGTAGGGCCACCATCAGTAGAGTTTACAGTGTTTGCGGTGGAGCTAAATGTTGCCGATAAGGCTAATGCAATTACTAAAGTTTTCATGTTGTTTATGTTTTAGTTTCGTTAGGTTAAAGTATAAAGTCCTTTTATATCAGGCTGTTAAGGAATTCTTAAAGACTTTTAAACGGGGGACTTGGGTCGGTGAATGGGGGATATCGAAGGTTAGGAAAAGGGCAAAAAAAAGACCGCCCTAGTAAAAGGCGGTCTCGATAATCAACGAACCAAACAATTAAAAACTGGTAACGATTTTTTTGATTTTCCATTCTCCTCGAACTTTCTCCAGAAGAATATCCTCTTTCCAACGAGAGTTCTCAGGTCCAGTTAATAAACGAACTGAAGCAAACTCTTCCTGAAGAGATACAATTTCGATTTCATTGTTTTGATTGGTAACCGGAGTTGCCTCTTGGGTCTTCATTAAACTTTTAAGACCCCGCGCATCAACTGAGGCGCCCAAACTTCCATCAAGATTTATGTTTTGATTTTGGAAGTCATTGTGCAATACTTCCTTCATCGCCTTGTAATCGTTTAAGAAATAATTTTCGATGTAGGTTTTAACAGTTTCGCGAACTACTGTTTCGGGACCATTGGCCATAGCGCTAAAGCTAAAGCCTGCCAATAGAATGGCTAATACTTTAATTTTCATGATAAAGATGTTTTAGTTTCGTTAGCACGAAAGTATCTCTATCTCTGAAAACCCTTTCTTAAGGAAATCCTAAATGCTTTTTAAGAAGGTGGATTTTAACAATTAGGAAGCTTCTTCCTCTTTCGGAAGTGCACATTGTGGATTGGAGCATCCCATGTTCATTAGGCCCTGGTAAAGCAAAACGAGGCCGATTCCTAAAATCCACCATGTTTCATCGGCGATTCCACTGCCTATTAATAAAGCACCGATCAACATTCTTACAATGCGATCGGCGCTCCAGTTTTTCCAATCTAGTTTTTGCATGAAAGCAATTTAAGCTTTTTGAGCAACTAGGTAGTTTACGTTTAACCAAGAACCACCATTGTAGCACTCAAAACCTTGTTTTGACAAGTATTGCTGGGCCATACCGCTGCGGTTGCCGCTAGCACATACAAGTACCAAGGGTTGGGCTAATGATTTTAATTCTTCCATGCGCGACATCACCTGATCCAAGGGAATGTTCTTGGAATCGGCAACGGCTCCTCCCATAAATTCCATTGGCGTGCGTACGTCTACGATGGTTCCTTGGCCCGAGTTGATAATTTCTTCGACACTCATTTTTTATGCTTTTTTAAGTAATCGTCTACCATACTAAGTAACAGGCCTCCCATAAGTCCGCCATATAGCGTCGAATTTAGGGGGTCCCCGGTAATGGTGCAGCCATCAACACAACCAATTTGCTGATAATAGACATAGCCGGAAATCAGTCCGATGCCAATTCCAACTGCCGTGTAGATGTGCTCTCTTAGTATGGTTTTAACCTTTGTCATTAGAAGCGCAAAAGTGAGTGCTTTAATTCGTCTTGAAAGTGACTAAAATTACTTGGCTCAAATCCATCTGCAAAGATCAGCTATAAATAGATAGAAATTCCCAATTATGTAAAGAATGCCTTTCAGGCCATGGACCTACTTTCAGTCTTGAATGTTGATTTATTTTTGATGGACTTATTCCTAAACCTTTTAAGATTGAAACCATACAACTAATATTGTGTCGATTTGTTAGTCAACACTAAAGGCGTAATCCATGAAAAAAATACTTCTTATCGCTTCAGTTCTCTTCTGGACATTCTCATGCGGACCAAAAAGCGGAGAGCTTGAAGAAGTACCTAAAACGGTTGAACTGCAATTGCCAGAAGGCTTTCGCGCAGAAGTGTATGCGGATTCTTTAGGGTATGGTCGTCATATGGCCAGTCGAGAGAATGGCGATTTGTACCTACGTCTTTCAGAGCCGAAAAATGCTTTTAGTATTGTCGCTTTGCGCGACGCGGATTCCAACGGAAGCCCAGATCAAATTAAATACTTCGAAGAATTGAATGGAGGTACGGGTATAAAGGTGCATAATGGTTACCTCTATTTTTCGACCAACACTCAGGTTTTTCGACGCAGGTTTAAAGGAGCGGAGTTAGTCCCAAGTGGGGATAGGGAGCTGATTTTAACTTTAGCCGAACAAAATCAACATGCCGCAAAACCAATCGCATTTGATGCTCAGGACAATATGTACATCACAATCGGTGCACCATCCAATGCTTGCCAAGACCCTGATCGAAAACCAGGGGTGGCAGGGCAGGATCCTTGTCCTTTATTGGAGACTTCTGGCGGTATTTGGAGGTTCAGTGCAAGCCGCTTAAATCAAACCTTTGAGGACGGCGAAAGATTTGCAACGGGTATTCGTCACTCGGTCGGAATTACATACAATCACAAGCAAGAAAAATTATATGCCATGCAACACGGACGGGATCAGTTGCATGAATTTTGGCCTGAGTACTACAGTAAAAAGGAGAGCGCCGAATTACCGGCCGAGGAATTCTTAAGAGTAGAGAAAAATAGCGATTTCGGCTGGCCCTATTGCTATTACGATCATAAGCGCAAGGTAAAACTCCTAAATCCGGAGTATGGTGGAAATACTGATTCTACTGGTCGTTGCTCTTCAAAGGATTATCCCTTAATGGGCTTTCCAGGACACTGGGCTCCTAATGCCTTAGAGTTTTACCACGGAGACCAATTCCCAATATCCTTTAAGGGTGGCGCTTTTATTGCTTTTCACGGTTCTTGGAACCGAGCCCCTTTCCCACAGCAGGGGTATCGCGTGATATTTGTTCCTTTTAGTGGTAACGATCCCATAAGTGGATATCAGAGTTTTGCTACTGGTTTTGCGGGTTCGGATGCTATTAATTTTCCAGGTGACGCGAAATACCGTCCTTGCGGGTTAGCGGTATCAAAAGATGGGAGTTTAATGATTAGTGATTCTCGCGCCGGTCGTATCTGGCGAATCAGCTATAGCAAATCTTAAAACAAACTAATTA